>NZ_JAQMTJ010000312.1:0-42058 GCF_028330815.1 Dolichospermum lemmermannii CS-548 | reverse complement strand
TTAGGTTCAACAGGGTTTTATCTTGCTCACGAGTTAAAAATACCCTTAAACGAGCGCCCATATTTTAATCACCTCAGTAGATTGATTTTCCGTATTTACTTATCTTTACATAGTTTGATTTCTTTGCGCCAACTTACTTATCTCAGCTTTTCAAGTTGCGAAAAAAGCCGAAGCAGACTGTAGCTAAAAACTTTATACAGATAAAAATCTTGATGCGTCTGGGTTGTAGGTTTATTCAGCAAACCCTATGTAGAGACGTTACTGGGAAACATCTCTACATTTTGAGTAATATGAATGTTAAATTATTTACTCACCTTCTACCAAAGCGCGATATCCATCTGCTGTCATAGCGTCTTCTATTTCAGCAGCATCATTAATACGCACTTTAATCAACCAACCTTCTCCATAGGGATCTTCTGCTATATCTTCAGGAGAGTCAATTACAGCTTGATTCCGTTCTATGACAGTACCGCTGATTGGTGAATTCAGGTGTTCTACGGCTTTTACTGATTCAATTGTACCAAATTGGTCATTTAGAGTGATAACATCATTAATTTCTGGCAGTTCCAAAAAAACAATATCACCTAATTGATCAACAGCAAATTCGGAAATACCGATAGTAGCAATGTCGCCATCTAGACGAACATATTCATGGGTGTCTAAGTATCGCAAATCCTGGGGATATTCAAAAGACATATCACGTTCTCTGTTAAAAAAATAGTGTTACAACAGTAACCTAAACCACATTATTCCTCAAAAACCGCAAAGATTATCAGTTAGGAACACGATTCTTTGAGCGATAAAATGGGCGTTTTACAACTACCGCAGGATAAGCCTTGCCGCGAATTTCCACATCTAGCTGCTGCTTGAGGGTTGCTAACTGGGTGGGAACATAAGCTAAGGCTATGGGATAACCAAGCGTAGGTGAGAGAGTACCACTTGTTACTTCGCCTACCACCTGATCTGATGATAATACGGGGTAGCCGTGGCGAGCAATATTTCGTCCTTGTGTTTGCAAACCTACGAGTTTACGGGACATTCCTTGGGCTTTTTGCTGTATTAAAACTTCCCGACCAATGAAATCACCTTTAGTATCTAAATGTACTAACCAACCCAAACCAGCTTCTAGCGGTGTGGTGGTATCATCAATATCTTGCCCATAAAGTGCCATTGCCGCTTCTAAACGCAATGTATCTCTACAACCAAGTCCGCAAGGCACAACACCAAGATCATATAAACTCTGCCACAAATCTATACCCACTGATGAATCTACCATCACCTCAAAACCATCTTCGCCAGTGTACCCTGTCCGGGCGAGGAATGCGTGTTTTCCGAAAATGGTTGTTTCTAAATGCCCGAAAGCCTTAATAGGTGATAAGTCTGCTGAAATTAAGGATTGCAGAGAATGAGTAGCTGTTGGGCCTTGAACAGCAATTAAGATTTTATCCTGTGACAGGTCTTGAAATTTAACTACATCAAGATCAAGATGTGCCAATAGCCATTGTTTGTCTTTGTCGGTAGTTGAGGCGTTAACAATGATGACTAGATTTTGCTTACCAGCACTGTCTGTATCCTGGTAATAAATAATGATGTCGTCAATGATTCCGCCCTGGGGGTTAAGTAAGACGGTATATTGCGCTTGTCCAGGCTGTAAACGACTTAAATCGGAAGGAACTAAATACTCAAGTTGGGAAATCAGGTTTTTACCTTGGAGGGTAAATTTGCCCATGTGAGAAATATCGAACATTCCCGCAGTATTTCTGACAGCGTGGTGTTCTTGGGTGATACCGCTGTATTGTATGGGCATTTCCCAGCCCCCAAAGCTGGTGAATCTGGCTTTGAGTTCTACACCCATTTGATATAAAGGGGTTCGCGTCAGAGATTGGGAGGCAGCGCGGTCTTGGGGGTTTCCCCCATGAGCGACTGCCGACAGGGGAGTATTTTCTTGATTAGCCACAGGTGGTTATTTATATTTACTTGGGATAGCACCTCAACATTTATCTATCCTACGGGATTGCTGGTAATTTAGCAGAGAATTACTTCTGCATCCTTCCTGCGGTTTAATGATTAATAGTGGAATTGTTGAGATTTATTAAGCAAAGATTATGAAGTATCGCTCAATATTAGCTAGTCTGATTTTAGCCTTAGTGTTGTTTGTGTTTCCCTTATCAGCGCAAGCTGCAAGCTCTTCGAGTGTAACTAATTCTCTTACTAACAAGGGAGTCGGGGGGAAGGACTTTTCTGGACAAAGTTTAATTGGGATTGAGTTTACAAGTGTGAAATTAGAGAATACTAATTTTAACAATGCTGATTTACGTGGTGCTGTATTTAACGGTACTTTACTGGATACTGTGAATTTTCACGGTGTAGATTTTAGTCAAGGTATTGCTTATTTATCAAGATTCAAAAATTCTGATTTAAGTGATGCAGTTTTTACAGAAGCCATGATGTTGCGTTCCACTTTTGATCAGGTTGATGTTACTGGTGCTGATTTTACCAATGCAATTCTAGATATGATACAGGTAAAAAAAATCTGTATTAATGCCAGTGGTGTAAATTCTAAAACAGGTGTAGATACTCGTGCATCTTTAGGATGTAAGTAAAACCCCAGGGTTATGAATTTTAGTCTCACGCCAAGGCGCAAAGGCGCAAAGGGAAGAGATTTAAAGGTTAAAGGTTTGAAAAAGCCTTGATTCGTAGGTTGGGTTGAACAAAGACCAAACCCAACTTCAGGCACTAAGTAGGTGAACAGAATAAAACCAATCTGTGTAAAGAAACGTAAAATCGCCCAAAATCTCTTCACCCTTGCCTCAAGCCTAGTGCCATAACGACAATTTTCAATGCTAACCTACTTAAAACCAAAAAATGCGTTGGGTTGCGCTGTCGCTTAACCCAACCTACGAACAATGGCGAAGGTATTAATATTCAGTGCATTTTTAATAGAATTGGTATAAAAATCCGATAAAAAGATTTTTAACACTGTTATGAATAATTCTTTTTTTTGCTTATTGACTTTTATTATTAAAAAAGCTAAGGTTTTTTATGGTAATAATTGCAAGTAATTCGCAAAAATATTCTAATTGGAGTTAAAAAAATGACAATAAATAAAAAGGAATTTTGGGGGATTAGTGGAGGGCTGTTAGCCTTGACGGGAATGGCTTTGAGTGGTTTGGGTTCTATGCAAATAGCCGTAGCTAACCCCTTGAAAAATCAACCAGCACCACGCTTAGTTGCTCAGAAAATGAACCCTTTAACTATAGTTTTTCCTAGTCGTTCTGATTCCACAGACTTGCAAAATAAAGCTAATAATGTGGCTGCTTTTTTATCTCAGGAGTTAGGGATACCTGTTAAAGCGCAAGTAGGTGATGAGACAGCCGCAGTAGAAGCTTTAAGAGCAAATCGGGCTGATGTAGCGTTTTTAAGTAGCCGTCCGGCTTTAAAGGCTGAACAATTAGCAAATTCTCGGTTATATTTGGCTGAAGTTCGCAAAAATTACTCTGGTAGGTATACTTATAATTCTATTTTTGTTGTTCCCAATAATAGCCAATTAAAACGTAAAAATTCTCCAAAAGCAACTTTAGAACAACTCAGAGGAAAAACTATTGCTTTTACTTCTCCAACATCTGGTTCTGGGTTTATTTTTCCCGTAAGTGAGTTAGTTAAACAGGGTTTTGTCCCTAACCGCGATCGCTTGGATAGCTTCTTTGGTAAAGTTAGTTATGGTGGAAATTATAGTAAAGCCTTAGATGCTGTAGTTAGAGGTCAAGCAGATGTAGCGGTAGTCTCAGAATATGCTCTTTTCCCTCCCTATTTGGCGGCTGAGAATAGAGATAAAGTCAGGATATTACATAAAATTTCTGGTGTTCCGGCTCATGGTATTGCGATTGATGATGATGTCCCAGTTATCATTAGAGAAAAGCTAATTAATGCTTTATTAAAGTTAAACAAATCCGAAAATAATCAGTTACTAAGCAGTTTATATAATTCCACAGAATTGGTAAGAGTTGATCATAATCGTCATCTTCAACCAGTGCGGGAAGCCCTGAAAAATGCGGGGATGGAATAATCTTTAAAGGTCAGCATTCAGAATTAGGAATATTGGGAATAAAATTCTTAATTCTGACAAAATTATCATTTTCTGATGAAATTTTCACAAAACTAACCATGACTCCTTTCTCTGAAGTAATTACAAATTATCATTTATCTAAAAGTAACGTGAATTTTATTGAATGTTGTCATTTAGAAACAGATTATATTGCATCTCTACACCGGCCAATTTTAAATAATATCAATTGCCAAATTAATCAAGGTGAATTTGTCGTATTGTTAGGATTGAATGGGGCTGGTAAATCAACATTATTGAAATCACTTGTGGGTTTAGTTCCCTTAGTTAAGGGAGAAATTACAATTAATGGTGTTTCTGTGGGTGATCAAAACTTACCGCAAATTCGTCGAGATGTGGGAATGTTATTTCAAGGAGGGGGATTAATTCGTCAATTATCAGCAATTGATAATGTTTTATGTGGAAAATTGGGAGTGAGAAAGACGAGACAAACTTTATGGGGATTTCCGCAATGCGATCGCACATTAGCCTTAGAATTATTAATACAATTAGGTTTAAGAGAGCAAATATATCAAAAAACTAGTCAATTGAGTGGTGGACAACAACAAAAAGTAGCAATTGCTAGAGCATTAATGCAATCTCCACAAATACTTTTAGCCGATGAACCTACCACAGGTTTAGATGTGGTAGCCTCACAACAAGTCATGACAACTTTATCAGAATTGCATCAACAAGGATTAACTATTATTACCGTTTTACATGATTTAGCACTAGCTACAGAATACGCTCAAAGGGCAATAATTCTAGATAGTGGAAAAGTAGTTTATGATGGTAAATGTGAAAATTTACAAGCGCAATTTTCATCACATATCATTTAAGAAAGTTGAATTTATATTTAGTTATTAAAAACAATGAAAAAAATTTCTAATTCACAAATTTTTCATCGTTATCCTTGGCTTATTCCCTCACTTGTATTTCTATTGATGATAGGAGTTTACATTTGGGCATTACAAGGATTACAAGTTGATCTTAAATTATTAAAAGATAGCTTTCCTTTCATAATAGACTTTATTTCTCGGTTATTTCCTCCCAACTTACAAGTTTTAGATATTGCTATTAAAGGATTAATTGAAACCGTGCAAATGTCTGTCTGGGGAACATCCCTAGGTGCAGTTTTATCATTACCAATTGCCATAGCCAGTTCTAATAATATCGCCCCTTTATGGCTAAGATGGATAGCAAACCTACTGCAAAATGCTGTTCGTTCCGTACCTTCAATTATCTTAGGTTTAATCTTTGTTGCTGCTACAGGTTTAGGCGCACCTGCTGGAACATTGGCATTGTCAATATATACTATTGGTTATCTTGCTAAATTTTATCAACAAGCAATAGAATCTGTAGATCATCGTTCCTTAGAATCTTTACAGGTAATTGGGGCATCGAAAATACAAATTGTCCAGTATGGGATATTACCCCAAATATTACCTTTAGGATTAGGTTACACCCTGTGGATGTTTGAATATAATATTCGTGCTGCTTCGGTTTTAGGAGTAGTTGGTGCTGGGGGAATAGGGTTTCAATTAAAAAGCTATATAGATGGTTTTGAATATACCAAAGCCACAACCATGATGTTAGTGCTATTAGTAGTGGTCACAGTTATTGACTGGTTTAGTAGTAAGTTACGCCGATATTTAGAGTCAATCTAGTCTTAATCTCAATGATCACTTTCCTAGATTTAAGACTATTCTTCCTTCTTTCTTCTTCTTTCTTCTTCCTCCTGACTCCTGACTCCTGACTCCTGACTACTTATTAATAAAATCCCAAATAGCTTCAGCAACAACCCCAGCACAAGTTTCTGGTAAATTACTTTCCCCATGAGCAATATTATGTAACTGAACTTGAGGAATTAATCGAGCATAAGTATTACTTTTCGATATAGCAGTTTTTGTATCTTGACTACCTTGTAAAATCAAACAGGGAACTTTAATTTCTGGTAAGTAGTTTTCTAATAATTCTGCTTCTATTTCTGGTTTCTTGCGGTTAAAAAGTAATTGACAAGCCGTAGAGGATTGTAATAATTCTCTTCTTAATTCTAAATCTTTAACAATTCTTTCTTCCCAACCAATCAATCTCATCAGCGGCAGAATGAAGCGTAAAAATTTAATTATCAATGGTGAACAGTTAAATAACCGCCGTCTTTTTTGCCATTCCTTTTTTTGTCCTTTTGCTGCGACACCCTCCGGCGCTAACAATATTAAACCAGATATTTGCTCTGGATATTTTAAAGCATAACTAGCCGCAATCCAACCACCAAGAGAATTACCAACTAAATAGACTTTTTCTAATTTCAAAGCTTCTAAAAAATCAGCTAAACACTCGACTTGCAAATCTATAGAATGGTGAATATTAGGATTTGCTGATTCACCAAAACCTAGCAAATCTGGTGAGAAGCAATGGATATTTTTAGCCAATAGTTCCATTATCGATACCCATTCACTGCCATCATTCCATGCACCATGTAGAAAAATCATGGGTATTCCTGTACCAACTTCACGCCAAAACAGTACCCCTTGACTAAGTTTGATTCGGGAGTTACGAAATAAAAGATTCATTTTAATTTACTAATTTAGTTGTCTAAGTTGGGCAATTTTTAATTATAGACTTTGGATTTAATTTTCAAACCCAAAATCTTTCATCTTTGATATTTTATGCAAGTGTTGTTAAGCCATTTAAATAGTCTTGCAACTGACGAAAATGATCATGAGACATATCTGGTTTTGGTAAAGAACTAGGAGGAAAAGCTTGAATTTCCATGACTTCTAAGGAATCTGTTATTGCCATTTTTCCCTGAACTTCGACTTCAACAGTAATACAGATAGAATGAATCCGAGGATCACGATTTGGTGAAGAGTAAACTCCCACTAAACGGCGAATTGTGACCACTTCTAGCCCTGTTTCCTCCATCAATTCCCGACGGACTGCATGAGGAACATCTTCTCCCCAATCCACCATACCACCAGGCAATGACCAACGACCATCATCCTTTCTTCTAATGAGAACAATCTGACCATCAGGTAAAATGGGGATAATACTTGTACCAGTAATGGGGTGGCGGAATATAATACCCAGTACCGTTTGTCCAAAGTGCCATAAGCCCCGTGTGGACTGAATCATTGGTTTAAAAACAGCCAAAATTTTCAAATTTAAAATTGCTTTATTGTATTTTATATATTTTTAATTCAATCATGTTGTTTCTGCAATCTGGAAAATTATTTCTTCTAATGTCCTTAATAATTCTTGCTCATTATATGGTTTAGAAAAATAGGCTTTTGCCCCTAATTGCATAGCTAACTGACGATGTTTACTACTACTACGGGAAGTTAACATGGCTACAGGAATATTTCTTAACTCTGTATTGTTATTAATCCGCTCTAAAAAGCTATAACCATCAATACGGGGCATTTCAATATCACAAATTACCGCTTGCACTTGTAAACCACTTTCCAGCTTTTCTAAAGCTTCTTGACCATCTTTAGCTTGTTCTACTTGATACCCACCTTTTTCGAGAGTTAGGGCGAGGTAACGGCGGACATTAATGGAATCATCAACAATTAAAATTACCCCTTTTTGGCGACTAGGTTGTTTGACAGTTGCTACTTTTGGCGGTTTGAGGAATGCAGTTTGTAATCTAGTTGTTGGTAATTTATTACTGATATGGGGACGTTCACCTGTTGTAATCCATAAGACTAAATCATTAGTATTAATCAGGGGAACTACTCGACCATCACCAAGAATTGTACAGTTATTAAACCCACTGGGAAGGGGAATATTACCTTCTACTTGACGAATAGCTACCTCTTGCTCACCCCAGCAGCGTTCTACTTGAACTGCGACCTGTTGATGATCATGTTTGACTATCAATACACTTATAGCATTAATGATCGGCAAAGTTTCTAATTCCAGGTTATTGTAGCGGGAGCAGTTAAACTCAAAGTAACTATTTAGACGCAGCAATGGTAATTGATGGTTTTGCCAGTTAATAAATTCTTTGCCGTCTAGGAAGAAGATTTGCTCCTGTTCTAGGAGGAAAATTTCCTCGATTACGTCTGTAAAAAATGCTAACACTAAGCGATCGCTCTCAACCAATAAAACCCGCGCGACTGACAAGGTAAATGGGACTGATAAAGTAAATTTTGTCCCCACTCCGGCTTGGGTGTCAACATTCACATCTCCTCGCGCTAATTTCAGGTTATTACGGACTACATCCATGCCTACTCCCCGACCAGATAAAGCTGTTACCTGTTCCGAGGTGCTAAATCCTGGCTCAAAAATCAATGATAGTAGTTCTTCATCACTAGCGCTCGCCAATAAAGAATCATCCAAACCCATTTTTGAAGCGCGGTGACGAATTTTTTCTAAAGAAATACCTTGACCATCATCACGGACAGTAATAATTGTGCGATTACTATGATAAACTGCCTTCATTTCAATCAACCCTTGTTCGGGTTTTCCTTGAGTTTTACGAGTAGTAGAATCTTCAATTCCATGATCAAAAGCATTGCGTAACAAGTGCATTAAAGGCTCATTTAAAGCCTCTAAAATACCTCTTTCAATTAAAGTATTTCCACCTTCAATTTTCAACTGCACATTTTTTCCATATTCAACATTTAAATCTCTAATAGCTCTAGGAAAACGTTCCAATAAATCAGAAAAAGGACGCATTCTCACCTGAGTTAATTGTCTTTGCAATTGTTTAGAAGTTTTATTCAGTTTTCGCGCTATTTGGTCTGTATCATCCACACTTAATTGGATATCACTGGTAACTTCTGCAACTTGAACAATAGTTTCCATGACATTTTGAGATAAAAGATTCAATTTTTGATAGCTATCTTGTTCTATAAAATTATTTTCTGTTCCTTGATTACCATGATTAGCTGATTCCTCTACCAGATGATTATGAGTTATCATTTTTGTATAAGCTGTTCGCAGTTCTTGATTTTCTTGATCAAGAATTTGGACTCTTTGACTGAGATTACGCACCAATTTACGTAATCTTTCCATTTGCACATTTAACCCATTACGTTGAATAATCACTTCTCCAAACAAATCATTAATTTTCTCTAAATGTTTACTAGGAACTCTAACTGTATTTTCCTGATTTTCTCTTTCTTTAGGAAATAAATGAATATCAGTTTTGCGTTCGGTATATTTGTAATCTATTGGCAGATTCTCTGAAGCCAATCCGCTATCAGCACTAACAAAATCAGCACTTTCTGGAGATAATTCGACATTTTCTAATAATTGAAAATCAGAAATAGCTGATTTATTTAATAAATAATCCTGTTTATTTAATGGCTCAGGAAGATTATGATTAATAACTTTACCAAAATCAATTCTTGTTGGTAAATTACCTCGAAGATTACTTAATACTAAAGTTTGAGATTGTCGCCATGCTTTTAATGCTAAATCAGCAATTTCCACAGCACTATCAGGATCAGTTTCTAAGTAATGACTAACTGATTGACATAGTTGGGTAAATGCCGTTAATTGCAGCATTTCTCCTAACCCACCTAACTCAGTTGCCATCATTACTAACTCTGCTCTTAATCCCGATTTGTTACTATTTTTTAATCTAGCTTCTAGGTGTTGTAAATACTCTTCAACTTCAGTTTCAAATAATAAAGGAATAATTTCTGGATCATCTTCTGATGATAGTAAAGTTGTGATATCTTCTGGGGTAGGTTCACCTAAACGCTCATAAAGTTCGTCAAAAATTGGGTAACAAAATTTTCCTAACCAACTATCATCTAAATCATTACCCTTGGCCAGTAATTCCACAATCTGTCGCAACCAATCAACACTAGATAGTAATAAACTTTGTAAATGAGTATCAAGTTCCAAGGAATCTTTCTGAGTCTTTAAAACTTTAAAAGCATCTTCCAATTTATGAGCTAAATCACTTAATACCCGAAATCCCATCATAGCTGCTCCACCTTTAATAGAATGAGCGGCTCGCATAGCAGCATTAATATGTTCTAGTTCGATGCGTTTACTGGTGTCAATTTCCAGTAATATTCCTTCTAAAGTATTGAGATAATCAGTTGCTTCTTCCAGAAATTGCATCTGGATTTCTAATTCTTTATCTTTCGTCATTAGTCATTAGTCCTTAGTCATTAGTTATTAATTCAGAACAAATGAGAATATCAATTAGGTGGAAAAGTCTCAATAGTATCTTTTAACTCCTGAGAAATATCTACTACTTTTTGTAAAGATTGGGAAACCTCAAGAGAATTATCACTATTACGGGCTGATATAATAGTAATATCCTTAATAGTTTGACTAACAATTTGTGATGTTTGGACTTGAGATGTAGTAGAAATCAAAATTGACTGAACTAAGGTATTTATTTGCTGTGATCCATTAACAATTTGTTGTAAACTATGTTTGGCATCTTCGATAATATGGCTACTTTGAGTAACTTGATTAGTTCCCATGATCATTGTTTTTAATACTTCACCAGTTTCTCGTTGAATTTTCTCAATTATTTCCTCAATTTCTTGAGTTGCGGCTGCACTTCTGGCGGCTAATTCTCCTACTTCTTCAGCTACTACCGCAAACCCTTGACCCTCTTCCCCGGCTCTTGCAGCTTCAATTCCGGCATTAATTGCTAATAGATTAGTTTGCATAGCAATTTGATTAACTACAGAAACTACACGGGAAATTTGTTGGGAAGATTCTCCTAACCGTCTGACCTTTTTAGCTATTTCATCAACTGTTTCTTGGACAGAGAAAATATTTTGCAATGTTAAATCCATCGCTGCTTCAGTTTTAGTAGCCCTATGGTTAGCATCATTAACAATGGTAACAGCTTGTTGTGCTATATCAGCTACAGATTGAATAGCAATAGTCATATTGTCAATGGTTTCTAAGCTTAGGTGTATTTTTTCAGGTTCGATAATTGCTTCTGTTGTGAATTTTTCCAAATAAACATTTACTTCACCAATAGCTTGTTGAATTTGATTGACAATTTGCTGAATACTATTCTGAAAATTCTGGAGTTCTGAAGTGTCTTGATTAGTGTTTGTCTGACTATGTGCTTTTAATCTTTTTATCTCTACTAGTAAATGGGATTGTTCTAAAGCATAGCCAATTTGTGTAGCAATTTGGGTCAAAAAATTAATTTCTTCAGATTGCCAAATATGAAAATTATGGCAATGATGAGCAATCAAAAATCCTTGAATTTCTCCATGACTTAAAATTGGTGCTGTTAAACTGCTTTGCACAGAAAATTTCTTTAACCACTCGATATAACTACGCGTTAAACTTGACTCTTGTTCAATATTTGATATTGCCTCAAATTGACTATTTTTACCAAGTTCTCGCCAGTGGGAATCATTGTTATATACACCGAGCATTTTTTGGTAATCATCAATTACTGATTCAGCAATTACCTTAACAGCTTGGGTTTTTCGATGCAGTTTATAAACGATAACTCTGTCTGTTTTTAGAACTTGACTAACTTCGGAAATGGCAGTTTGATAAATAACCTCAGACTGAAGATTTAGACGAATTTTTCTAGTAATTTCTAGGAATAATTTTAGCCATTCAATTTCTTTTTCTTGTTCCTCTTCTTTATTAAATACATCTAAATGTATTTGCTCTTGAATTTCCTTAGAGGATATTATAGATGTACTAAAAATTTTAGAATTAATCCACTGACCTAACCAAGCTATAAACAACGTCATCAATAATGCAATTAATGGTGTTGTACTAGCAATTAATGTCAAAAATTCTCTCTGCGGCTTAAAGGCAATTGCTGCATCTTTCGCCACAAGTAACTGCCAATTGATATTCGGTAAACCTGATAATATTGGCAATGGTACATAACTAATGAGTTGCTGCTTTTGATTATTTTTGGACCTGGCTGTAAATGTATCAATATTTTTCGCATTCAAAACATTAGTTAAACTAGGATATATACCTATCAACTTCTCACCAACTAAATTTTGATCGGAACTAATTAAAATTCTTCCTGTTCCATCTAAAAAATAATATTGATTAGTCTCATCTATATAACTTTTTATTACTGGTTCTAAAGCCTTTACAGGCATACGGGTTCTGACTATACCAATAGTATTACCCCGAATTGGATCTTTAATTGGTGCAGCTATATAAATTACTGCGCCTATATTTTTAACTATTTCTGCTTGACTAATAATAGGAGTATTTTGTTTGATTACTTCTTGAAAATAGATCCGTTGTTTTTCGGAAATTAAAGATTCTCCGGCTGATTGAATAATCACTTTTCCATTAAGATCAAATACAGCGACACTATCATAAACCTTAACAGTTTTTATCAAGCGATCCAAGGATGCTTGTGTTTCTATATTAATGATGCTGACATCAACTTTACTTGTTTTCCTAGATTTTTCTGATCCGGCTTTGTTTCCAGAATTAGCAGGACTTAAAAAAGATATACCAGATAATACTTGAATATCTCCATAACGTTGTCCAATAAAATTATTAACTTTATCACTCAAGTTAATTGCTTTAGTTTCTTGGGATGTAATAATTTGCTTTGTAATTAATTTGCTCCCAAAAAGATAAGTGATCGCCCCAATTCCCAAAACTGGTAAAGTACCAATAGCTATGGATAAAATTATAGCTTTTGTACTCAATTTAAATTGTCGTAAATATCCTATTCCCTGATGCCACACCCTATTATAACTAGAATTTTCTCCTCTAATATCAACAACTTTTGCTGAAGAAATTAAAGATGCGTTATTTTGAGAATTGCCACTTTGTTTGATATCAGTTTTATTCAACATATATTCCTCACACCACATTTATAAAATAAAAAAATTACCCCTTCTTCCGAGTATTAATTATTAGTTAATACCAAGAATATCCGAACGTAAAATATGCACTGCATCTAATACCAATAAAATTTCTTCCTGTTGCACCACACAACCACACAAGTAAGGTACTAAACTAGATGCTACTTGTCCTACGGGAGAACGAATATCATCAGCAATAAACTTAGTTGTGCCTTTAATTTCTTGGACAACTAAACCCAAAATCATTGATTCTATTTGAATAACAATGATATTATACTGACGCAACCGATGATCGAGACATTCTAAATTAAACATCTTAGGTAAATCAACTACCCAAATTATATGACTGCGCCAATTCATCAATCCTAATATACAAGCGGGCATATTCGGAATAGCTGTAACCGATGTCACAGGTACAACAACTGCTTCTTGAGTATGAGCAATGGATAAAACAGCACCAGTTTGTTGATTAAGTTGAAATTTAAGATAGCCATTTTCTCGGCTGTTGTATACGGCTGCTTGATGATTAAAGTCAATGTGTAATTTTTTCATGGGCGAGTATTATGAACATTAATTTATGGGGTTATATAGCAATACCTTTGCTGTTTTTTTTTGTAAAATATATGTCTAAAATCACTCTGCTATGTTTTGATCAATGAGTATAATATACACAAAAAAGCACTATCAGGATTTAATTTTCCTGAGTGCCTTTAATTTGGCTATTTATTTAAAAGTGCGGATAAAAGGACTTGAACCTTCACTCCTTTCGGAACTAGAACCTAAATCTAGCGCGTCTGCCAATTTCGCCATATCCGCATCAATACCTTACCTTAGCACAATAAAATATTTATGGCAATAGGTAAAAATACAAAATTTAAAATCAGGGTATGGGGTATTGCTCTACATCACAGCTACACGAGGTAGACGGTGCTTGAAGCCGCAAAGAATTTCCCAAGAAATGGTATTGAGGCAATTTGCCCAATCATCAGCGGATATTTGTTCTTTTCCTTGTTCTCCTAGCAAAGTGACGATTTCCCCTTCTTGCAAATCGGGGATGGAACTCACATCTAACATAATTTGATCCATGGTAATTGCACCAATTTGTGGCACACGCTGTCCACGGATTAACACCTGCATTTGGTTAGAAAGATGACGAGGAACTCCATCTGCATAACCAATGCCAACTACAGCCAGACGCATTTCTTGAGGAGCAATAAAATGATGACCATAACTAACTCCAGTTCCTGCGGCTATGGTTTTAACTTGGGTAACTCTAGCTTTGAGTTGTAAAACGGGTTGCAGTTTGATGTGATTTTGTAAGTGATTAGCAGGATAAAGCCCATAAATGGCTAAACCTACCCGCACCATATCATAGTGTAATCTTGAATCTGCCAGGGTAGCGGCTGAGTTGGCTAAATGTAAACTGGGAATTGTGATCCCTTTAGCTTTGATGTGGGCGATCGCCTCTTCAAATCTGCTATGCTGTTCCATCATCACCGTAGCGTCGGGACTATCTGCTGTTGCTAAGTGAGAATAAATACTGGCAATATCTAAATGGGGTAATCCTTGTACCAACTGCACAAACTCCGCCGCTTGTTGCCAATTAGTGCCTAATCTAGACATTCCCGTATCTAATTTGATATGGACAGATAAAGAAGAATTATAGTTAATAGTTTCTAATGTGTTGGAAAATTCTAAAGCTTGCTTAGGACTACAAAGTGTGGGCTGAAGTTGCCAATGAGCGATCGCCTGAATTTGCTCTGGCGTGTTGGTTGCCCCTAAAATTAAAATCGGGGCTTTAATGCCATCTTCCCGCAATTGAATACCTTCAGGAACAGTCGCTACACCTAACCAACCAGCACCCGCTTCTAAGGCAGTTTTAGCAACTGCTACCGCCCCATGTCCATAGGCATCCGCTTTAACAACTGCCATTAATTGGGTGCGTGGTGATAAAAACTTGACCAACTGCTTGACATTATCAGACAACGCCCCTAAATCAATTTCTACCCAAGCCCGCTGAGAAAACCAAGCATAAGTATCACATTCCTGATTGTCAGCAAAAATCGGGGTTTGCTTGCGACTTAACATTGCACTTCACTCCTATCACACCACCGAAAAGCTTCTCACATCCCCTAGAAGCTATATCACTTTAATCAGGAAGTTTAACTTTGATCCGGTAATTTATACAAGATAGTAGCACGAGCAATATTATTAGTGTGTCTGAATACTCAATAATTTTTGGAATTATCAGAAGATAGTTCTTCCTTGTCAAATTTATGATAACAGATTTGAAATCAAAAGTCAACCCCTAAATCCTCTTTTATGGCGATTTTAGGTAAATAAGATCCCGGACTTCTTTAAGAAGTCCGGGATCTGAGTCAAGGACAAAAGTATAAATTATTCTCATATCCCCAGCGGAGTATATTTGTGTTAATATGTGTAAAACTAATACCTTGAGCGCAGATTCATGAGGAAGGTTTTAGTCCTGAACGCCTCTTACGAACCGCTCAACATCACCAGTTGGCGACGTGCCACCGTGTTGTTGATTAAAGGCAAAGCTGAACGCTTAGAATACAACGGTAAATTCCTTTACTCGGATTTTCCCATGCCGACCGTGATCCGGTTGCGCCACTATGTCCGCGTTCCTTATATGGAAATTCCTCTCACTCGGCGAAATATCCTGCATCGTGATAGCCATACCTGTCAATACTGTGGTCACACAGGGGACGGGTTAACTCTCGATCATGTGATACCGAGATCACGAGGAGGTGGAGATACCTGGGAGAATATTACTACTGCTTGTGTACGCTGCAATATCAAAAAAGGCTGTCGTACACCTCAAGAAGCCCGAATGCCTTTGCGTCATTTACCCCGTCAACCTTACAGTAGCCTCTACTTTGAGGTAACGAAGCATCTGAAAAGTGGACTTCACCAGGAGTGGCAAAAGTATGTCATAGGTCTTTGACATTACCCAAAATTAACTACAAAAGTTCAGGTCAAAATTTACCTGTAGATATATCCGTTTGACTAAATAAAGTCAACGATAGTGACTACAAGTAGGGGTTTCACTTGCTTTTGATGAGTATTTATTACAGCTTATGGCAAGTTTCCACTAAGCTGATATTTTCATGTCCGCAGCATCAAACAACCTTAATTTCCAGAATTGGCGTTTTGTCCTTTAAAAAACGATATATAGATAGATTTTGTTCTTAACTGATAATTTGTTACAATTATAAGTGGATGACTTGCCAGCTAGAAATTGAGATGTCAATTTGCACACGGAATGTCCAATATAACACAAGTCAAATAAATATTCAAGATAATTATCAAATTTTTTTCATAAAAATCTGCATATTTGTTTAGACAAAGCCACAAATTATGAGGTTTTATATAACCCAAGAGGTAAAGCGTACCTGATTTTCAGCATCTCTGTAGCACTTGAGGTAGATGTAATAGATCCTTGACTCATGCTATTGACAAAAATAAACCGCCCGACAAAGTGCCAAGACAATTAATTTTAGATTTTTGCCAAGTCTCCTGTAGCTTTACAAGCGCATTATTGCTTGGATTATGCCTGAATGGATACCCCCCTTTCCCCGCTTAAAAATACAGTTACTTATGTACGTGAATTATCCGGCTTCTCAATTTGAGAGTTTATCATTGACCACAGATCCGCATCCAGAGGAAATAGAGAAAGAGAAAGAGAAGGAGAAAGAGCTAATTGAGCTTCCAACTTTAACCCGAACTTCCTTATCATCCTCTAATGGTGATGGAGGTATCTATTTAGTTCAGCGTGGCAATTCTCTAGCATCTCAAAAATCAGAAGAGTTACAGAAAACGCTGCTTGCACATCGCCATGAACGTCAATTAGTGATTTTACAGGATTTTCCCGATCCTGATGCTCTTTCTTGTGCTTGGTCTTACCAACTAATTGCCCAACAGTATGATATTAAGTGTGATATTGTTTACGCGGGAACTTTAAGCCATCAGGAAAATATTGCTTTAGTTAAGCTAACTAATTTACCTGCTCAACGCTGGACGATGCAAACTTTAAAAAATAAAGATTTGTCGTCTTATCAAGGGTTTGTGTTAATTGACAACCAGGGAACTACATCTCAATTATTACCAGCAATCCAACAAGCGGGAATTCCCCTGATAGTGCTGGTGGATCATCATAGTTTACAAGGGGAACTCAAGTCAGAATTTGTTGATGTTCGTCCTTATGTGCGAGCTACAGCCACAATTTTTACTCAATACTTACAAGCAGGATTATTAACTTTAGATAACAGCATTAGCCAGCACGTTAAATGTGCTACAGCTTTAATGCACGGTTTGCGCTCAGATACAAATCGGTTGATGCAAGCCCAAGAAGAAGATTTTATGGCTGCTGGGTATTTGAGCAGGTTTTATGATGCTCAGTTACTAAATGCTATTTTGCAAGCAAATCGTTCTAAGCGGGTGATGGATGTGATCGAGCGATCGCTTAAAAACCGCATCGTTCAAAATAACTTTTCCATAGCTGGTGTTGGTTACTTGCGCTATGATGACCGGGATGCAATTCCCCAAGCCGCTGATTTTCTCGTTACGGAAGAAAATGTGCATACCGCAGTAGTTTATGGAATCGTTCATGATGAAGATGACGAACTAGAAGTGGTGATAGGATCTCTGAGAACCACAAAACTTACTTTAGATCCTGATGAATTTATTAAAGAAGCCTTTGGACAGGATAGCACTGGGCGATTTTTTGGTGGTGGAAGAACGGGTGCAGGAGGCTTTGAAATTCCCATGGGTTTCTTATCTGGTGGTAATGAAAACTCGGCTTATGCCAAAATCAAATGGGAAGTTTTCGACGCACAAATCAAACAGAAATTATTGAGATTGGTGAATCCGAGAGATAATCCAATTTAGTCTTGAAACCGGATTAAAAGACTTGATTGATTTAGGGTTTAGCAGTGCTGAACCCATGCAAATGAATTTAGCTTTTGCTGTCAAAGAAGCAGGTATAAATTTGGTACAATTTAGAAATATGCCAAAGACTTGAGGAGTAAGTTTTGGAAAGTGCTTATAAGTTTGTTAAGTTATAATCAAGAGATGCACTGGGAATGCCAATAATACCTTTTGAATTTCTCATTTCCAGACGGTCTGTTTCATTACAAGCAAAACCGAAAGGACTGAATGAATGGAAAAATTTTGTTCGTTCTGAAGCCGAAAAGTTTTGGAAAGGTGACAGTCCAATTAAAGTATCTTATCTACAGCTTACGCTAGTTTACATTTGTAGTGATGATTCTCCACCTGATACTGATAACATTATCAAACCAATACAGGATGCACTTATAGGCTTAGTTTATGAAGATGATAATTTAGTATTAGATGTAGATAGTCACCGTCGGTTTATGTCAGATCCGATTGATATAACAAATTTACCTTTATTATTGCGGGAAGGTGCCATCATTGGCGAAGAGTGTGTTTATGTCAAAGTAAGTGAATCTCAACCATTGGAACAATACTTATGATAGACAATACTAAAAGTTTACGTGATGATAAAGTTGAATCTTTGATCAAAAAGTATCGTGATGAAGGATTTACAGTTATACAAAACCCGAAGGCGAATCAATTACCCTTTGATTTGGATAACTATCAACCCGATATTCTTGCTACTAAAAATCAAAATGAATCTGGTTTAATAATTGAAGTAAAAACCAGCATTAGTCCAGTTTCAGTTGAGCGTTTACAATCTGTAGCGGAAGAAATTAGTAGACATCCGGGCTGGCGTTTTTTATTGGTAACACTTGAAGATATAGAAGCCGAATCATTACCTGGAACATCGGAAGAACTACCTTCCTGGGAAGAACTAATCAACTATTTTAGTCAAGTTAGCAAGCTTATTGAAAATAATAATATTGAACCTGCTTTTCTTTTTCTCTGGAGTGTTTTTGAGGGAGCATTAAGAAAAAGAGCAGTTGATGTATCAATTCCTGTTGAACGTTTACCAGTCATAAGATTGCTAAGAACAATGTACTCTTTAGGAGAGTTATCAATTTCTGAATTTGATATTATTCAAGCTTACTTAGAAAAGCGTAATCGTCTGGCTCACGGTTATATTCAGAAGCTAGATTCGGAGGTTTTACATACCTTTATAATGTTGATTGTTAAGTTATTGGGAGAATGGATTCCTGCCATACATAGAAGCCTTTTAAGCAAAACAGTGGCTAGTATGACCGAAAATATTAAGGAAACCACAGCACAAAGAAATCAGAAATTTCAAGAAATATTAGTTTCTGCGTTACACGACTTATCAACCGTACCAACAGAAACAAAGGATAGAACACTGGTAGAGATTAAGGAGATTTCGGATCAAGAAGGATTCACTAATTTTTACAATGAACTTAAACACCTATCTGATGAATATTGGGATCTTTATACTGAATCTAATAATCAACAGCCAAACAAAAATGAAATAGTTTTGGATGATAACGCACAAATAGCACTTGATGCTTTACCAACTCAAGAAAAAGAAAAGATTAGTCATGCTATTAGTTATCTAGAAAAATTTCCTGATTGTTCAGAAATTGAAGTTTCTCAACTGAATTCAAGCTCAGATAATGATTTTATTGCCAAGGTAGGCATATATCGAATCATTTTTGAAGTTCAACCTAAAAAAGTAACTATTATTGATATAGTTAATTACAAACGGATTGAAATATTATATGGATTATTAGCAAAGGCTAAAATATGAGAGATCTAGATTCTTTTGATATAGATATTAATATGAAATTACTAATTTTACCCTCTTCTTTGCGCCTTTGCTTCTTTGCGTCTTTGCGCGAAACAAAAAATCATATAAAAACACCCAACTAAAAACATGGAACTATACTTAATTCGTCACGGCATTGCCGAAGAACATCAACCGAAACTAAAAGACGAAGAACGACAACTCACCCCAGAAGGAAGACAAAAAACCGAGAAAGTCGCTCAAAAATTACTAAAGCTAGAATTACACTTTGATCTAATTCTCACCAGTCCCCTAGTCCGTGCTTACCAAACAGCAGAAATACTCATTGCTGCTGGACTGAGTTCCCAGTTAGAAGCATCAGATCATCTTAGCTTTGATGGTAATATTCAAAATTGGCTACAAGAATGGCTTCAACCTAGAAATTATCCCCAAAAAACCCGACTAGGATTAGTAGGCCATGAGCCTAATTTAAGCCATTGGGCAGAAATTCTCCTGTGGGGAGAAGCAAAAGAGAGCATCATCCTCAAAAAAGCAGGTATGATGGGAATAAAACTACCAGATGATGGTTCAGCTTGGGGTCGTAGTCAAATGTTTTGGTTGACACCACCCAAGTACCTGCTGTAATAGTTGTTACATCTGCAACTTTTGTGGTGAAAATAGTCTCTGGTGAGTTAGCGTGAGCAGATATTTTACAAAGTAAATGGTGTTGCCATGACGGTATGCGAATACAAGCCTGGTTTAGAAGGTATTCCCGCAGCCCAGTCGAGTATTAGTTATGTAGACGGGCAGAAAGGAATTCTAGAATATCGTGGTATCAGGATTGAGGAATTAGCCGAAAAAAGTACATTCCTAGAAACTGCATATCTGTTAATTTGGGGTGAGTTACCAACAAAGGAAGAACTGAAAGAATTTGAGCATGAAGTTCTCTTCCACAGACGCATCAAATACCGCATTCGGGATATGATGAAATGCTTTCCTGAAAGTGGTCATCCGATGGATGCTCTTCAAGCCTCGGCTGCTGCTTTAGGTTTATTCTATTCTCGTCGGGATTTACATAATCCTGTCTACATTCGTACCGCGGCTGTTCGTTTAATAGCGACTATTCCCACGATGGTAGCAGCGTTCCAGTTAATGCGGGAAGGTAATGATCCAGTTAAGCCTAGAGATGATTTAGGCTATGCGGCTAACTTCCTGTATATGCTCAACGAGAAAGAGCCTGATCCTTTAGCCGCTAAAATCTTCGATATCTGCTTAATTCTTCATGTTGAGCATACAATGAATGCTTCTACTTTTAGTGCTAGGGTAACAGCTTCAACCTTAACTGATCCTTATGCAGTAGTTGCCAGTGCAGTAGGTACTTTAGGTGGACCATTGCATGGTGGAGCGAATGAAGAAGTAATTCAGATGTTAGAAGAAATCGGTTCTGTAGAAAATGTTGTCCCTTATGTGGATAATCTTCTGCAACGCAAAGCTAAAATTATGGGTTTTGGACATCGAGTTTACAAAGTCAAAGACCCCCGCGCTACAATCTTACAAGGCTTGGCAGAGCAGTTGTTTGAGAAGTTTGGCTATGACGAATACTATGAAATAGCCGTGGAAATGGAACGGGTAGTTTCGGAAAAACTGGGTGACAGAGGGATTTATCCTAATGTTGACTTTTATTCCGGTTTAGTGTATAGGAAAATGGGAATTCCTACAGACTTGTTTACACCAGTATTTGCGATCGCTCGTGTAGCAGGTTGGTTAGCACACTGGAAAGAACAACTGGTAGAAAACCGGATTTTCCGTCCTACCCAAATTTACAACGGTCGTCACGAAATCGCCTACACTCCCATTGACCAACGTTAACTAACAAATAAATTAACTCTAGATTTTGGATGTTCAATTCAAGTCCTCTAATGGGCAGATTGATAACTGTCCTATCTACCATTGAGGCTTGTCGTCCAAAATCAAAACCCGCTAAAATTGGCAACTTGACAACAGCAGCCAGTGTGGGAAAATCAGACAATTTGTAGACCATAGACAACCGTTACCAACTGGGAAGCGGCTAATTTGTCTTGTTTAACGACTTAATGGGGAAACTTTTGCCCATTTCCTCAGCCACCAATCATCAATTCCCAATCCCAACCATAAGTAGAAGTTGTCTTGTGGAGTCTCATGGTGAAAACCATCCAAGGATATACTAGACTCATGAATTGGCAAATGTATTGAACTTCAATCGGTCATCATCTCAGCAGAGATTATTACTAAAGCTGAAGACAAAAGATGAAAATTAGAATAACTGATTTCATCCTTCACAGTTCATCAGCACGTTGACTTAAAGAGCAGCAAACATGAATCCAGGAATTGACCTCCAAGGAACTTTTATTCAATCTGTCAAGGACTTAGGCGTACCCCCAGGAGCGGCCAAAGCCCTATGGATGCCATTACCAATGGTATTGATGCTGATTGGGGCTACAGTAGGTGTCCTAGTTGCCACATGGCTAGAACGGAAAATTTCTGCGGCAGCACAGCAACGGATTGGTCCTGAATACCAAGGACCATTTGGATTACTAGTGCCTGTAGCAGACGGTCTGAAGCTGGTATTTAAAGAAGATATCATCCCCGCAAAAGCAGATCCTTGGCTATTTACCATTGGTCCAATTATTGTCGTTTTACCAGTATTTCTGTCCTATTTAATTGTGCCATTTGGACAGAATATTATCATTGCTAACGTCGGTATGGGCGTATTCTTGTGGATTGCATTATCCAGTATTCAGCCCATTGGCTTATTAATGGCGGGTTATGCCTCCAATAATAAATATGCCTTGTTGGGAGGTTTACGGGCAGCAGCGCAGTCCATCAGTTATGAAATTCCCTTAGCATTGAGTGTACTAGCGATCGCTATGATGTCCAACAGTCTCAGCACCGTTGACATCGTGAATCAGCAATCTAATTTTGGCATTTTGGGCTGGAACATTTGGCGACAACCATTAGGTTTCGTGATCTTTTGGATAGCCGCCCTAGCAGAATGCGAGCGCCTACCCTTTGACTTACCAGAAGCAGAAGAAGAACTAGTTGCAGGGTATCAAACCGAATATTCAGGCATGAAATTCGCCCTCTTCTACCTCAGTTCCTACATTAACCTGGTACTTTCTGCCTTACTAGTAGCAATTTTGTACCTTGGTGGTTGGCATTGTCCTATACCCCTTGACATGATCACTGGTTGGTTAGGAGTCAGCGAAAGTGACCAAGCAATTCAGGTAGTCACAGCGGTTATAGGCATTACCATGACCGTAATCAAAGCCTACTTACTAGTATTTTTCGCCATCCTCATTCGTTGGACAGTACCAAGAGTAAGGATTGACCAATTGCTAGACTTAGGATGGAAATTCCTCTTACCAATAGGCTTGGTAAATCTCCTATTAACCGCAGCCTTCAAACTAGCCTTTCCCTTCGCCTTCGGTGGGTAAATATCAGCAGTCAGTGGTCAATGTCATTCATGATTGGCAACTGACTACTGACAACTGACAACTGACAAAGAGAGAGACACAAAAATGCTCAAATTCCTCAAACAAGTTGGTGATTACGCCAAAGAAGCAGTCCAAGCAGGTCGTTATATTGGTCAAGGATTATCTGTTACTTTTGACCACATGAGACGGCGACCTGTTACCGTTCAATATCCCTACGAAAAATTGATTCCCGGTGAAAGATTTCGCGGTCGCATTCACTATGAGTTTGACAAGTGTATTGCTTGTGAAGTCTGTGTGCGTGTTTGTCCCATTAATCTCCCTGTAGTTGATTGGGAAATGGACAAAGGCACTAAAAAGAAAAAGCTCAAACACTACAGTATTGATTTTGGAGTTTGTATCTTCTGCGGTAACTGTGTGGAATATTGTCCCACCAACTGTTTATCCATGACAGAAGAATATGAACTAGCTACTTATGATCGCCATGAACTTAATTACGATAGCGTAGCCCTGGGACGTTTGCCCTATAAAGTTACAAACGATCCAATGGTGACACCATTACGAGAACTTGTTTACCTACCTAAAGGCGTAATGGACCCCCACGGAGTCCCCGCCGATGCCCCCCGTGCAGGTTCTCGTCCAGAAGACTTGGTAGAAAAAAATAATTAGTCATTAGTTATTAGTCATTCGTCATTAGGAAAGATAATTTACAACTGACAACTGACAACTAACAACTGACAACTGACAACTAACTAAGGACAAAAACAGTGAATCTAGCCGAAGGAGTACAGTCTGTATCACTTGGCATTCTTGGCGTAATGATGATTGGGACAGCACTAGGTGTGGTGCTATTCTCTAACATTGTTTATTCCGCCTTTTTGCTGGGAGGTGTATTCATCAGCATGGCGGGAATATACCTATTGCTAAATGGTGATTTTGTCGCATCAGCACAAATCCTAATTTATGTTGGTGCAATTAACGTTTTAATTCTGTTTGCCATTATGTTGGTAAACAAAAGACAGGATTTTTCACCATTACCTAGTGCGGGATTACGGAAAGTATTTACAGCTTTAGTGAGTTTTGGACTATTTGCGCTTTTAAGTACAATGGTATTAGCTACGCCTTGGGCTTATACAACTAATCCCGTAGTTAGTCAAAATTCCATCATTGTCATTGGTGAGCATTTCTTCAGCGACTTTTTGCTACCCTTTGAATTAGCTTCCGTTCTGTTGCTAATAGCAATGGTAGGAGCAATTATTTTGGCACGTCGGGAATATTTACCTGACCAAGTACCAACTTCTGACCTACAACAAACAATTTTAACCCTACCAGAACGCCCCAAAGAACTCATCGGCACTGGTAGAAGTTCTGACAACTGACAACTGTACGGGCGAAGCATTTGGAAGATAAATTATCGGTAGTTGCGAAAAATGCTTCTCCAAATGCTTCGCCCCTACCAACTAACAACTGACAACCGACAATCATGCAACTCCAATACTTTTTATTACTAGCCGCAGCTTTGTTTTGCATTGGGATTTATGGTTTAATTACCAGTCGCAACGCAGTGCGGGTACTGATGTCAATTGAGTTATTGCTGAATGCCGTTAATCTAAATTTAATGGCATTTTCCAACTTCCTTGATTCAACCTTAATTAAAGGTCAAGTTTTCACAGTTTTTGTGATTACCGTGGCAGCCGCAGAAGCGGCAGTGGGTTTAGCGATTGTGCTGACGATTTATCGCAACCGCGATACCGTTGATATGGAGCAGTTTAATCTTCTGAAGTGGTAATAGTGCGTGCAACTCAAGCAGGTAATCATTGCTTATAAAGCACGAGATCCCCAGAGTAAAAGCTGGGCTGAACTTTGTGCTAAACAACTAGAAAATCGTCATTGCCAAGTATTGATGGGACCTAGTGGGCCAAAAGATAACCCCTATCCGGTTTTTTTGGCCTCTGCTAATCAACCAATTGATCTTGCTTTGGTACTTGGTGGTGATGGTACTGTCCTCACAAGTGCCAGACATTTAGCCCCAGCCGGCATCCCCATTCTCGGAGTGAATGTAGGCGGCCATTTGGGGTTTTTAACTGAGTCAGTAGATGAGTTTCAAGATCCAGAAATAGTTTGGGACAGGCTGTTAGAAGACCGTTATGCTATCCAACGGCGGATGATGTTACAAGCAGCGGTCTATGAAGGAACTGGCTCAAATTTAGAACCCGTGACAGAAAGTTACTTGGCTTTAAATGAGTTTTGTGTCAAACCCGCTTCTGCTGACAGAATGATTACCTCCATTCTAGAAATGGAAATTGATGGTGAGATAGTAGATCAGTATGTGGGAGATGGGTTAATTATCTCTACTCCCACAGGTTCTACTGGTTATACTGTTTCTGCCAGTGGACCAATTATGCACGATGGGATGGAAGCAATTACCATCACTCCCATTTGTCCCATGAGTCTTTCTAGTCGTCCTCTGGTTTTACCCCCTGGTTCTGTGGTCAGTATTTGGCCTTTGGGCGATTATGATTTAAGTACCAAACTCTGGATGGATGGTGTGTTATCTACTTCCATTTGGCCAGGACATCGTGTTGATGTCCGAATGGCTGATTGTCGCGCTAAGTTTATTGTATTACGGGCAAATAATTCATATTATCAAACACTGCGGGAAAAATTACTTTGGGCTGGTACAAGGGTTCGCTACAACAATAATCACCGCAGTTGATTTTTATGTTTATTTTCTAAATATTATCCCGGTAAGTCCGTCATAGTAAATTCAACTTCGCCCCCAATTTTAAGATATTTGGGGGTTTTTAATATCTATTCTTACTGACAATTGAAAGTATGAACTGGGTGATTTTGTATCTTATCACCAGATTTTTTGAGCAGTTAAGTTCATAATGAAAAGAATGTAATCACTAGAATAACCAGATATCCGACTTCTTTGAGAAGTCGGGGATCTATATCTTAGCCATATTTAGGAAAATAGATGGAACTTTCTTATCGCTACAATCATTATCAACTCCATCCTCCTGATTTTCCCATTTTGCAAACTGATAAATATATCCTGCGTCTAGCTGCAAATCCTCAAGAACTAGAATCTATTTTTCAATTGCGATTTGAAGTATTTAATTTAGAACTCGGTTTAGGATTATCTAATTCTAATATTGCCCAAATGGATCAAGATAAGTTTGATCAAGTTTGTCATCATTTATTACTCATTGCTAAAAATACGGGTGAAACGATTGGTACTTATAGAATGCAAACTTATACAATGGCTGCTCAATATCTAGGATTTGATGCGGCTGATATATTTGATCTTCATGGTATTCCTGATGCTGTTCTTCAATCTTCTGTTGAGGTGGGACGTGCTTGTATAGCTAAGAAGTACCGCAATAGTCATACTCTATTATTACTGTGGAAAGGATTAGCTAATTATTTACTTTGGACTAAACAACAATATTTTTTTGGCTGTGCATCTTTACTTACACAATCTCATCGAGAAGCAGCTTGTACTTTTAATTATTTAAAACAAAATAATTTTATCCATCCTCATATTTTAGTATGTCCTCATGCAAAATACTTGATAGAAATTCCGCAAAATCATCCAGAAAAGTCTAATATATCAATTCCTAATATTTTTCAAGCATATCTAAATATTGGGGCTAAAGTATGCAGTTTACCAGCTATTGATCAGCAATTTAAAACTATTGACTTTTTAGTTATTTCTAATATTACTGATTTTACTAGATGGCATTATGGCATGAGATTGAAATAATGACACTGTTTTTTTCGGGCTACGCATCTTTTAAAAACATCTTTTTTTTGACTGAAGCTCTAAACTGGTGAAAATGAGTGTTTCTTATCTGTTCCCTATTCCCTATTCCCTGTTCCCTTTTTTGTAATTCTGATGACTTTTTCCTTACCTAAATTTATATATACATAAAAAATGCAAAAAATCGTCTAATTAGATACAATTTATGAACATTAGAAGAAGTTTTGGAGAATAATATGGTCTTATTAAAAGGCTTTGAGATTGAGATGTACACTGGTACGCCTCAAGGTGATATTGTCGGACTATCGGATCAAATTACTACAAATTTAGATGGATTTATGCGTGAGCCGGATAGCCGGAATGTGGAGTATATAACTCAACCATCTATGAATTATGACAATTTATTGTGCGCTTTACTACGTCCTAGAAAAGAGTTGCGGAACTATCTCCAAAGCTTAGATAATTATACTTTGATCCCGGGTAGTACATTATCTTTGCAAGGAAGCGATCTCTTTTTGCGTTCTGACCCCACCAATCCCTATCATGATTACATTGAACAAACCTATGGCACAAAGGTAGTTACTGCCAGCGTCCATATCAATGTTGGTATCAGTGACCCAGAGATATTAATGCGTGCCTGTCGAATCATGAGAATGGAAGCACCTCTATTCCTAGCTATGAGTGCCTCATCTCCTTTCCTAAATAGTAAAACTACTGGTTATCATTCCACCCGCTGGGGACTATTTCCCCAAACTCCCCATCATGTCCCCTTATTTGCTAGTCATGCGGATCATATTCAATGGGTAAATGAACAGTTAGCATCTGGGACAATGCAAAATGTCCGACATTTGTGGGTATCAGTGCGTCCAAATGGCGATCGCCGTCCTTATGATTTAAATCGCTTAGAACTGCGAATTTGTGACTTGGTAACAGATCCCATTGCTTTGTTAGCAATGACAGCTTTATTAGAAGCGCGGTTAATCCAAATTATCAATAACCCAGCTATTGATCCTTTAACTCAAAGTCCGTTTTCTCCCGAAGAATTGATCACCTTAACCATGAAAAACGAAATGGCTGCTGCTACTGACAGTCTTGATGGAAGATTGCAGCGATGGCAAGATGGTAGGAGTATTCTTGCCAGAGATTGGATAGCAGAAATATATGATGAAGTTCGGAGTATTGCCAAACAACAGGGCTTTAGTTGTTTCCTCTCCCCCTTGCAAAAAATTCTCCGAGAAGGTAATGAAGCTCAACAATGGTTACAACTACACAAAATAGGCGTTGATATTCAGCGTGTAATTGCCCAAGCCATTATTTCTACCCAAGAACGGGAAACCGAACTAGAAAGTAAACTATGTTCATCTGTGCGGGAATAGACACCAGACAAGAGGGAATAGGCAAGAGGGAATAGGCAAAGATACATATTCTCCTCACTCAGATTCTTATTTCCTCTCGCTGAAATGATTAAAAAAAATAATCAATGGAAAATACTTCGTAACATATTAAAAAAAACTATATATCGCCTCTACATTTTGGTAGATTTTTAGACAGCAAGAAATTCCCTAATATACAATTTAGATTTGCAAAAGATGCCCCAGATAGTTTTAGTGAACCCACAAATTCCTCCGAATACTGGCAATATTGCCCGGACTTGTGCCGCTACAGGCACGGAATTACATTTGGTCGGTCCTTTGGGATTTGAAATTAGCGATCGCTATCTGAAACGAGCCGGGTTAGATTATTGGCCTTACGTTAAATTCCATTATCATGACTCCATAGAAGTATTTCAAAGCGTACAAAAACAACGTGGGGGTAGATGCTTAGGTTTTAGTGTTCGTGGTGATTTTAACTACATTAATTTTGAATTTCAAGCGGATGATTGGCTGCTTTTTGGCAGTGAAACAGCAGGTTTACCAGCAGCTACTCTCTCAACTTGTGACTCTACCTTATATATTCCCATGTATGAACCTGGTGTTCGTAGCCTGAATCTATCAGTCAGTGTGGCCATAGGTTTATTTGAATGTCGTCGTCAGTTAGGCTATTTACAATAATTCATATTCACCAACAAAAATTTAGGATTAAGTGTGATAGAAACATATTTATCAGATCAATCACACCAAAACTTGCTATAATAATGTTGTATAACATACATAAGCAAAAGGTGAATAGTGATAAATACTGATAAGCTCCGCTAACATGACATAAGAAATTTGTATAGATATTTTCAGGGTGATCTAACCACCAAGGATAGAATTTAGTTAATTCTCAGATGATGAATCGAAACAGGAAAATTACCGAAAACCATTACTCTCAATGATTTGGATAACTTTGTATCCAGAAATACACCAAAATAATGCGAAAATTGCAGATGTTGTATACGGTTGTTTTTTAGGGAAGAATAAAAGTAAAGTGTCCTATTGATAAAACGGATTTAGTCAAAAAATCTTGAAAACGTCTACAGCGGGATCATTGCTATTGCAGAAGTTGTCCAAGCTCATGAACTAATAAAGACAATAGACCTAGCCAAGTTATGATATTTGTTTAGTTCAGTGGTTTTGTAGCAAAATGAGTGGAGATAACTCTCAAGAGTGAGAATTTTTAGGTTGTGAGGAGTGACTTAGACAAGACAGCACCAAAAACTTGAAAGTTTAGTCAGGTGTAGAACTTGTTTAAATCAGAGAAGCACGTTAATCTTGCGTAAGTGTCTCTGGTGAATGTGATCTTGATATATGGTTTGATGTGAGATCAATCATGAATTAATATCCAACTTAAAAATCGAGATCAGTTAAACGCTAGTGATCATTAGGAGGTCGTCTTTGAAACGAGCATTGAAAAAAAGAGATAAGGCTGTGTTGAACAATACCCCCAGCGGCGATGATGCCCAGGTAGAGCAAACAAATTATGAGATCAATCCCAAAATGACCCGCCGGGCGCGGACTCATCGGGCAGCTATGATTGGCTTGGCAATATCAATGGGAGCAACCAGCCTTTTGGTGACTCGACAAAGCGATCAAGCCCAAGCAGCGGCTCCTGTTGGCAGTCAAAAAGCAGCTTCAACAATGCCGGTTGTTTCCGAGACTGAGATGAAATTTGCCACCTCCAAACTGGAGTCCCCAAGCATTTCACCAACAGGCGCGGTAGCAACTCCCGTTATATTGGAACCAACAGTGGTTTCACAAGTACCTGGGCTTGAAGCTAAATGGCAAATTGCCACCAAAAACATAGCCGTCGAAGGCACTGCATCCAATGTAATTTCCCCAGCCAATCCCGCTGATAGAAATTCTGTTCAACTAGGGCAGGAAGTGAGCTATCCTCCAGTTCAAGCGACATTACCCATAAATAGCCAACTGCCTGAGACAGCGCCACAATTGTCTAAAGTGGAAGCGGTAACTGGCAGTACCCAAAATTTGCCAGCAGGGGAGTTAGCCAGCGGTAATGTTAATGCTCAACTGAAAGCACAGCAAGAGTTTGCCCTGAATCGCTTACAGGAAAAATCAACTCGGTTAAGAAATAGTTTGGCAGATTTGCGGTCTGAACAAACCCAAGATCTATTAAAAACTGGGATTAAGGAAGCACAACCAACCACTGTAGCTAATAAATCCGTACCAGAACAATCGGAAAATTTGACTGATTCTCAACAATCCGAGCTTATTTATCGGTTGAAACCGAATAAACAAACAAGTCCGACGATACAGGAAATACCCATACCTGCATCAGCATCAACAAAAGTTGTCGCACAATTGTCTCCCTCAACATATCAAGTTAAGCCTGGAGACACCTTAGCGGAAATTGCTAACAATTACGGTACTTCAGTTTCTGAGCTAGTTAGAGCTAATGATCTGAGTGATCCTAATCAACTGCAAATTAATCAAAGGTTAATTATTCCTCCGAACAAGATATTAGAAACCTCTGGCCGGGTAGATAATTCTTCTTTAAATAATCCTAGTTTTAACCCCAGATCATTTGTTGCTAACAATACCAGCGTTCCCGTTCCTCCACCAAGAGTAATAGAGCCGCTAGAACAGACGGAAACTCCTGGTGTGACTATCCCAGTCCCAGTGGTGACAGGTGAGCAAGAACGGAAAAATTATCCTAGTATCGCTAACCGGATTAATGTTCCTGCACCAATAGAGACAGACAGCCAAGGACAGACTGCTATTTCTATTGTTGTCCCACAGGCTTTACCTACACCCAGTGACTCTTATGGCTTAGGTGGTGATGCTCCATTACCAAGAGCTTCTTACCAAAAGCATGGGTCACAAAAACCCGTGCAAAAGGTATCTAAAGCCAAAGGTAATGAACGTATCCGCAGCTTGCAAGCAGAAATTGAGAGATTGCGATATAAATACCGCGCTCAACAAGCTGGTGTGGCTGTTACAGGATCTGAAAACAATAGTCAGTCTGTACCTGTTGCTATTGAATCATCCAATAATTCGGTAGTGTCTCAAGCCAATGCCATCCAGATTGCTGTACCTCAAGCAATATTGCCAAGTTATAGTCATCAACCGCTCAAGACTCTAGTAACAGCATCTGCTCCCACCAATGAGCCGATTAACCCAGAATTCCTGCCCGGTAAAACTGGTGCGAGATGGAATTCTCCCCGCAATTCATCTGGTATTAAGTTGACAGTGCCTCCTGCTCGTGCTAATGCGTCTGACTCTTTAGGAAAATTGCGAGGAACTTCTGTTTCTCCAGCTTTACCACCTATAGCAGCAGTGGATATACACTTGCCTCAAACCACTGAAGACAATCCCAGTTTCCCCTCTAATTCTGCCGCTACAGGCTACATTTGGCCAGCTAAGGGAGTTCTGACCTCTGGCTATGGCTGGCGCTGGGGAAGAATGCACAGAGGGATTGATATTGCTAACTCAACAGGCACACCCATTTATGCTGCATCTGCTGGTACAGTCGAGAAGGCTGGCTGGAATAGCGGTGGTTACGGTAACGTTGTGGATATCCGCCATGAGGATGGTAGTTTAACTCGCTATGGACACAATAGCCGGATTTTGGTGCAACCTGGTCAACGAGTGCAACAAGGTCAGACAATTGCGGCTATGGGTAGCACTGGTTTTAGCACTGGTCCTCACAGTCATTTTGAAGTTCATCCATCTGGCAAGGGTGCTGTTAACCCTATCGCTTTCTTACCAAATCGGATTTAATTGCAGATAATCTGGAATTAAGTGATTCTCTGGTTAATGGAGGGAGTTTACCTCCCTCTTTTTATTTTTGGGGCAAGAATTTGGAAATTGATAGTTGTCAGATGCAAATTTCTATGCTATCTTAATATAAGTTGATAAAACAACGTGGCTCAGTAGCTCAGTTGGTTAGAGTACGGGACTCATAAGCCTGGGGTCGTCAGTTCAAATCTGACCTGAGCCATTAAAAACAATTTGATATATAATAGTTTCAGCCTTCAGTCATTTATATCACTGGGGCTGAATATTTGTTTGAAGGCTTTCTTGACTACATTACTCGCAAACCTAAAATTATCAAATCTCGTTCCACTCCGTCCAAATCAGCAATTTTCGGTAAATTCCCCCAGGCTTGAAAACCGAACCAGGCAAATAATTTTAAACTGGGTTGATTATGAGCGAAAATAAAACTAACTAACGTCTTTAAACCTAAATTGGGACTTTCTTGAATGGCTTTTTCTAAAAGTTGTTTTCCCAAACCACGTCCTTGAAAATCTGGGGAAATATAAATACTAATTTCCGCGGTAGAATAATAGGCTGGTCTACCGTAGAATGATTGGAAACTCAACCATCCAGCAATTACACCCTCCGTGTCCACTACCCATAGGGGACGTTGTGAGGGGACTCGTCCTTGAAACCAAGCTAAACGACTTTCCACAGACACAGGTTCTAAGTCAGCGGTAGCCATGCGACTAGGAACAGCAGCGTTGTAAATGGCGACAATGGCGGGTAAATCAGATTCTAGGGCATGGCGGATCATCATTGCGGCTATTTGGGCAAAATTCTTAATAAAATATCTCCAAATAATACAGCGTTAAGAGGCCATTGCTTGATAATTTTCTGTTAAAACCGAACTTTGTACAACTCGAATAATTCTCCTAATTGCCGTTTAACTATTTTAGCACCTCCAACTTTAATGGTTTTTTCCCACTCCGCGACAGTTTCTAGAAATACCTCTGCACCTAAATAGGTTTCTAGTACAGCCCAATCTTCAGCTAAAGGCTGTTCTGAATTAAGAATATCAAATACAAAATGTCCCCCTGGTTTCAATACTCGTTTGACTTCCACCAAGACAGCTTGCCAATATTCTAGAGGAAAATAGCAACTAAATCCTGTAGCAATGACTAAATCAAATTGACTTTCATCATAGTTTAAATGGTGAGCCGGTCCTAATTCTACACCTTTGAATAATTTTGAGTTTAACTGTGAACCACGGGAGTTAAGGGTGTCTTTGGCTATATTACTAATTTCTTGCCCATAAAAGAATGCTTGCCAATCTCTCCAAGGATAGATTAAAAAACTGACACCGCAACCAATATCTAAACAATGTTCGTTTTTTTGAGGTTGAGCAATTTCCCAAAATGGTGAAACTATTCTCTCACTTAATCTGCCATTAATCCATTCTCGAAATATTGGCATTGCTTCTACTTCGTCGGGAACTGCAAATTTCTGATTTTGATATTGATGATTAAAGCGATATGCTATTTGTCCTATTCTCTCTTGCCATTTATCTGAGGAATAGCTATTTCTTTGATAAGAATTAGAAGGCAAATTTTTAGACATTAATTATTTTTGTCAGTTGTTAGTAGGGGCGAAGCATTTGGAAGATAAATTATCGGTCATTGCCAAAAATAGTTCTCCAAATGCTTCGCCCGTACAATTGTCAGTAGGGGCGAAGCATTTGGAAGATAAATTATCAGTCATTGCCAAAAATAGTTCTCCAAATGCTTCGCCCGTACAATTGTCAGTAGGGGCGAAGCATTTGGAAGATAAATTATCAGTCATTGCCAAAAATAGTTCTCCAAATGCTTCGCCCGTACAGTTGTTAGTTGTTATTAAGCTTTTGCTAATAAAGGTGCAGCAGCTAAGAGGGTTTGGGTGTAGGGATGTTGAGGATGAGCAAAAATTTGCTTAGTCTGTCCTAGTTCAACTATTTTACCACCATTCATTACGGCAATGCGATCGCACAAAAACCGCGCTAACCACAAATCATGGGTAATAAATAAATAGGTTAAATCAAATTCTGTCTTTAGTTGTAACATCAAATCGAGGACTTGAGTTTGCACACTGGCATCTAACATACTCACTGGTTCATCACATATTACCAGTTTTGGCCGAGTAATTAAAGCCCTGGCTATGGCTACCCGTTGTTGTTGTCCTCCAGATAAATCGGCGGGATAACGGTGATAATAGAGTTCTGCTGGGGTTAAACCCACTTTTTCCAACATCCATAAAACCTGTTCTTTAGCTTTTACAGCATTAGCTAAATTATGAATTAATAAAGGATCTGCTATACTTTGTCCTACCGTCATAGCTGGATTTAAACAAGCATGAGGATCTTGAAAGATCATTTGGATTTGTCTCCGAGAAGAACGGATTTCTTGACGGGATAAACTTGTTAATTCCTGTCCTAAAAATTCGACTTTTCCCGATGTGGGACTAATCAATTGTAAGATAGTTCTTGAAAGTGTACTTTTCCCACAACCTGATTCTCCCACTAATCCTAAAATTTCCCCAGCATACAATTCTAAATTAATCCCATCTACAGCTTTAACCGTTTGTCCTTCTCCTTTAAATATCCGTTCAATAAAATTCGGTTCTATAGTATAATGTTGCTTGAGTTCTGTAATTTTTAAAATGGGATTTGCCTTTTCTGTTCCCTGTTCTTTTTTCCCTGTTCCCTCTTCCTTTTGAATATGTAAAGCGGCTTTTAATAAAGATTGAGTATATTCATGTTGTGGATGAGCAAATACAGTTTCCGTTTTTCCCATTTCCACCATTTTACCCTGATACATTACCCCAATGCGATCGCAATATTCCCCCACCATTGCTAAATCATGGGAAATTAATAATAATCCCATATTTTCCTCTGCACACAATCGCGTTAGTTCTTGGAGAATCTGAGCAGAAACAGTCACATCTAAACTAGTCGTTGGTTCATCAGCCACAATTAACTTAGGACTTAAAAGTAAAGCTAAAGCAATAGCTACCCGTTGACGCATTCCCCCGCTAAACTCATGGGGGTACTGACTCCAACGACTAGCGGGAATTTTCACCTTTGCCAAAGTCGCTAAAGCCTTTTCCTTCGCTTGCTGTTTCGATAATTCCGGTAAATGGGCTTGTAGAGTTTCAATACAGTGATTCCCAATTGTCATCAATGGATCAAGGCGCGTCATGGGGTCTTGAAAAATCAAAGCTACCTCTTCACCTCGAAACTTTTGCATCTTAATTGGTGTTAAATCTAATACAGGTTTTCCTTGAAAATTTACTATTCCTTCAACGCGACTAGAGGCAGGCAATAAACGCATTATCGCTTTTCCAATAGTGGATTTACCACAACCGGACTCTCCCACCAATCCCATTCTTTCACCAGGCTTGAGAATAAAAGATACACCATCAATCGCCCAGCTTTCTACCTCTCCACTCCGTCGCGGATAAGCCACACGGAGATTTTCAACACTCAATAAAGCTTCACTCATAATTAATTATTTTATAACCTTTAATATTGTTGGGGATTCATCATAACTCGACCAGGATTAATCAATCTATAGATTATAGATAATGGGTATGATAGATAACCTCTAAAAAACGACTGTTAATTTACACATCTTTACAATTCGGCATCTGGGGAAGAGAGGGGGTTGGGTAAACACTTGATGGCGATGTTCCTGATTACAGCTAGATAACAGCGATCTTAGTAGATAAATTATCTAAAGTGTCTATTACATTGTTTAAAGTTATGTAGCCTTTTGCTTACAAGCTATCAAGCCCTGGGGTAAACTATGCCTTGATTATGATTCTTTCACTCCAGAAGAACACCCGCAAGGAGCAGTTTTTTAAATGTCTCATACCGTTAAAATCTACGACACCTGCATTGGCTGTACACAATGCGTCCGCGCTTGCCCTACGGACGTGCTAGAAATGGTTCCTTGGGATGGCTGTAAAGCTGCTCAAGTGGCTGCTTCTCCCCGCACCGAAGACTGTGTAGGTTGTAAGCGTTGTGAAACTGCTTGCCCCACCGATTTCTTGAGTATTCGCGTTTATCTAGGCGCTGAAACAACTCGCAGCATGGGCTTGGCTTACTAAGAATTTCATTTCTAAATTCTTGGTACTTTAGTGCTGAGGAGTGAGAATGGGAGAAAAATCAAGATTCTTCCCTCATTCCTCAGCATTTTTTGTCAGTTGTTAGTTGTCAGTTGTCAGTTGTCAGGAAAAAGAAAGAAGTTACCCAATCACCAATCACCAATCACCAATGACCAATCACCAATGACCAATCACCAATGACCAATGACCAATCACCAATGACCAATGACCAATCACCAATCACCAATCACCAATGACCAATCACCAATTCCAGCAACTATACTTAAAATTTAATCATCCTGAAACCGGAGTGGTTTAAGCAATGTGTGGAATAGTTGGATATATAGGCACTCAGCCAGCGACAGATATTTTACTGGCTGGACTAGAAAAATTAGAATATAGAGGTTACGATTCAGCCGGAATTGCCACTATTTTGGCAGGTGACGTGGATTGTGTCCGAGCTAAAGGCAAATTACTCAACCTGCGTTCTAAACTGGAACAAATCGAAAATCCTGCCCAAATAGGGATTGGTCACACGCGCTGGGCAACTCATGGTAAACCAGAAGAGTATAATGCCCATCCTCATTTAGATACAGCATTGCGGATAGCAGTGGTACAAAATGGGATAATTGAGAATTATCGAGAATTGCGGGAACAATTAAAAGCATTAGGACATGAATTCCGTTCAGAAACAGATACAGAAGTAATTCCCCATTTGATTGCTGAGTGTTTAAAGCATTCTCCTGAAAATCCTCTTTCCCCTTCAGTATTTTTAGACGCTGTGCAGGAAGCTGTCAGTAAATTAGAGGGGGCTTATGCTATTGCGGCTATTTCTGCTGACTACCCCGATGAGTTGATTGTAGTTCGCCAACAAGCGCCTTTAGTCATTGGTTTTGGCCAAGGTGAGTTTTTCTGTGCTTCCGATACCCCGGCCATTGCCCCCTATACCCGCGCTGTATTGTCCCTAGAAAATGGCGAAATTGCTCGTTTGACTCCTTTAGGCGTGGAGGTCTATAACTTCGCTGGACATCGTTTAAAGAAGCATCCCCGCACTTTGAACTGGAATCCCATTATGGTGGAAAAACAGGGATTCAAACATTTTATGCTCAAGGAAATCTATGAACAACCGGGAGTAGTGCGGGATTGTTTGGAGGCTTATTTCCCTGCTAGTTCGGAAACACCAGTAAAATTAGATTTACCGGCAGATTTTTATGCAGATTTAGAACAAATTCAAATTGTCGCTTGTGGTACAAGTTGGCACGCTGCATTAGTAGGTAAATACTTATTAGAACAATTGGCAGGAATTCCTACTCAGGTACAATATGCTTCGGAATTTCGGTATGCACCATCACCGCTAACGCCTCATACTTTGACTATTGGCGTAACTCAATCTGGAGAAACTGCTGATACTTTGGCAGCTTTGTCTATGGAAAAGGACCGCCGACAAGGGAAGGAAGCTAAGTATCAAGTACGACTTTTGGGGATTACTAATCGTCCAGAAAGTAGTTTAGGTAATATGGTGGCGAATATTATCAATACTCATGGGGGAATTGAAATTGGTGTGGCGGCAACGAAAACTTTTGTGGCACAATTAATGGCGTTTTATGCTTTGGCTTTAGATTTAGCTTATCGTCGTCAGGAAATTAGTGATTCGAGATTTGAGGAAATTCTTACAGGTTTACGTCAGTTACCAGGGGAAATTGAAGCGATTTTAGAAACGCAAGAACGTTATATTGAACATTTAGTACATGATTTTTCAGAAACCAAAGATTTTATCTTTATTGGTAGGGGAATTAATTTTCCCATTGCGTTAGAAGGGGCTTTAAAATTAAAGGAAATTAGTTATATTCATGCGGAAGGATATCCAGCAGGGGAAATGAAACATGGACCAATTGCGTTGTTAGATGCGAAAGTTCCGGTGGTAGCGATCGCTGTTCCTGGTAGTGTATATGAAAAGGTAATTTCTAACGCTCAAGAAGCAAAAGCCAGAGATTCCCGGTTAATTGGGATAACTTCTGTTAAAGATGGGGAAGCGGCGGAGATTTTTAATGATTTAATTCCGGTTTCTGAAGTTGAGGAAATTCTGTCTCCAATTCTCACGGTTATTCCGTTGCAATTGTTAGCTTATCATATTGCGGCGCGGCGGGGTTTGGATGTAGATCAACCCAGGAATTTGGCGAAATCGGTAACAGTTGAATAAATTCTAAGTAGGTCGGCGTTAAAAATTACAGCACTTCCCGGTGTTATGAGGTACATATCTAGCAGGCAAGACTTGTACTGAGCTTGCGATGCCCTGAGCCTGTCGAAGGGTCGAAGTATGCCCGCACTACAAGAGTTATGAGGTACATATCTAGCGGGCAAGATGCCCGCACTACAAGAGTTTCATGATTCAACTTTGTACCTCATAAGAGCGGAAACCGCTGTATCGTTGTGGAAAGGCAAGAGTGAAGAGGTTTTTGGAGATTTTACTTTTCTTTACACAATTTGGTTTTATTATGTTGACCTACTTAGCGCAATTTTACACAATAACAGGCTAAATTGTCTTTGGAGATGTCTAATGAATAAATTAGTGAAACAAGGATTAGTTTGGCTAGGTGCAGCTACGATTGCAGTTAGCTTAATAGCGTGTGATAGTTTGTTTGCTCCTCAAGGTGATCTAGTGGAACGGGTAAGTGATGGTGATACATTAATATTGAAAAGTGCTGATGGTAAAAAGTTTACGGTGCGGTTTGCTTGTATTGATGCTCCAGAAATAGCGCATTCTCAGACAGAAAAGAAGAGTAAAATTACTCAAGATGTCAATCAGTTTGTTTGGGGTATGAAAGCGAAAACACGGATAGAGGAACTGATTAAACAAACAAATAATCGTGTAAAGTTAAATATTACAGATAGCGATCGCTATGGGAGAAAAGTTGCTGAAGTTCGTTCAAAAGATGGTACGTTTTTACAGGAAGTCTTGTTAAAAGAAGGATTAGCTAAAGTATATCGTCCCTATTTAAGCAAATGTCCTAGTAGGGATATTATTCAACAAGCCGAAGCACAAGCGCAAAAACAAAGGATTGGTATTTGGAGTGATCGAAAATTTATTGATCCTTGGGATTATCGGAAAGCAAATAATTTACATAGAATGAAGAGAACCACTGATCTAAAATACAGCGGTTTCCGCTCTTATGAGGTACAAAGTTGAATCATGAAACTCTTGTAGTGCGGGCATCTTGCCCGCTAAATAAGTACCTCATAACACCGGGAAGTGCTGTATTAAGCTGCTTTGTTCTGGGAATACAAATATTGTTGAAACTCGATAAATACTTCGCTGATATTAGCAACGCTTCCTAATTGTGTCACAGCATCTCTAACAGTATGATATTTCAACTCTAACAGTTGTGGTAATTTAGCCCGATCTAATTCCTCTACTCCATCTTTAATATATTGATCTAGAACAAAGTCGAGAAACTCCTGCTGTTTACCAATATATCGAGAGAAAATTAAGGATTTATGGGCTAAAACTCGTTCTTTGCGGCTAATAGGTGTGGAATCATAAGCAATATAAGCTAATACATCATATAAATCACTTTTTTCAGCATTAATTAACCGACTAATTTCTGTTAATTGTTCTGAATCATAACCCTTTTCTGATAAACCTGCTAATAGGGCTTTACGAGTATCTGGACGACTCCAAATAGTTCTTAATTCGGCTTCATTTTTGAATAATTCGGGAATTTCCCCAAAAAGACGTTCTATAAATTCTTCCGCGCTCATGGGTTTACCGTCTGGACTCCAAAAGCTGGTAGATATCTGATGTTGAATAATCCGCTCTTTCCCATCAGCTAATTTAATTTTAATGGTTTTAGGAGTAGGATTTTCTATATTTTCTTTTGGATCTTGATCTGTTTTTCTGTCTTGATCAAATGGAGATAATTCCCGTTCTTTTCTGTGGGTAACTATCACAGGTTCTTGGGGTTCTCCGTCCCATTCAGGATCATTAAAATGTTCGTAGGCTTTGACAAAATCATAAATAGTAAAATAGTCCTTTCCATCATATAAACGAGTCCCCCGACCGATAATTTGTTTAAATTCAATCATGGAATTGATAGGACGCATTAAGACAATATTCCGCACATTGCGAGCATCAACCCCGGTAGAAAGTTTTTGAGAAGTTGTTAAAATAGTGGGAATATTTTTTTCATTATCTTGAAAAGTTTTCAGGTGTTGTTCTCCTAATTTCCCATCATTGGCTGTTACCCGTACACAGTAATTAGGATTATTACTAATCTTCATTTGGTTGATTAAATCTCGCACTGCTAGGGCGTGATCTTGGTTAGCACAAAATACCAAAGTTTTTTGATTTTGGTTGATTTCTGCCATGAATAATTGCACCCGGTAGCGTTCCCGTTCCTGAATTTCAATAATGCGGTTAAAGTCGCTTTCGGTGTAGGTTTTTTCTGCATCTATTGCACCTTCTATCACATCATCATCAAGGCTGTAAGTATATTCATCTAGGGTAGTTTCGATTTGTCTGACTTTGAAGGGAGTTAAAAACCCGTCGTTAATGCCGTCTTTGAGGGCGTAAATATAAACTGGATCACCAAAATAAGCGTAGGTATCGGCGTTGTGTTCGCGTTTGGGGGTGGCTGTGAGTCCCAGTTGTACGGCGGGTGAAAAGTATTCTAATATGCCTCTCCAGGTGCTTTCGTCTTTTGCTCCTCCTCGATGGCATTCGTCAATAATGATAAAATCAAAGAAGTTGGGGGGATAGTCGTTAAATTTGGGAGTGCTGTCTTCGACTTCGCTCAGACAGCCGCTCGTTTTGGTCATGAAGGTTTGGAAAATGGTAAAGAAGACGCTGCCATTTTTGGGAACTCGTTTTTTCTTGCGAATCTCTTCGGGGTCTATGCGGACTAGGGCATCATCAGGAAAGGCGGAAAAGGAGTTATAGGCTTGATTGGCTAAAATGTTGCGATCTGCTAAAAACAGGATTCGCGGGCGGCGTGTGGGTTTTTGACTGAGATTCCAGCGACTTTGAAACAGTTTCCATGCCAGTTGGAAGGCGATAAAGGTTTTACCTGTACCTGTGGCCATGGTTAATAAAATTCGGTTTTGTCCTTGAGCTATCGCTTCTAAAACATATTTGATAGCATTATGTTGATAGTATCGGGCTTCCCACGTACCGCTTTTGTCTTCAAAGGGAATAGTTGCAAATAAATCACGCCATGTATTTTCTTCATTAAAGGTAGCTTCCCATAGTTCATGGGGTGTGGGATATTGATTTATATAGCTTTCTTTCCCGGTGTGCATATCTACTTGATAGATGCCAATACCATTGGTAGAGTAAGCAAAGCGAGTTTGTAATTTTTCGGCGTATTTTTTGGCTTGTCCTAAACCTTCGGTGTCGGGTAAGTCGCGTTTTTTGGCTTCAATAACGGCGAGTTTTTCCCCACGATAAACTAATACATAATCGGCGATGTCTGCTTTTGCTCGTTTACTGTTGCCAATTAAACGACCAGGGGCGATGACTTCGCGGCGAATACGGCTATTTTCAATAACTCCCCAACCTGCGGCTGTGAGGGCAGGATCTATTAATTCGGCGCGGGTTTCTGCTTCGTTCATTATTTTTTGTCTGAATCAGGATTTCCAGGATTTGAGGATTTTCAGGATTGATTTACTTGTTTTCTGTCGGTAATAAATACTATTTGATTATATCAATAAACATCCTGTACATTTTTTGTCTGATAGCGTAGCGTGGCGTTAGCCATATCAGGATTTCCAGGATTAGAGGATTTTCAGGATTGATTTACTCGTTTTCTGTCGGTAATAAATACTATTTTATTATATCAATAAACAGCCTGTACATTTTTTGTCTGATAGCGTAGCGTGGCGTTAGCCATATCAGGATTTCCAGGATTAGAGGATTTTCAGGATTGATTTACTCGTTTTC
>NZ_JAQMTJ010000311.1:0-5251 GCF_028330815.1 Dolichospermum lemmermannii CS-548 | reverse complement strand
TCTTGTAGTGCGGGCATCTTGCCCGCTAGATATGTACCTCATAACACCGGGAAGTGCTGTAAATAGTTGAGGTAATTGAATTGGAAATTTTTGATAGTCCATGATTACTAGCTGAGATTTTGAATACACCACCAAACACTTGTAAAATATTCCCTCAAAGTTGATTAATTAAGTTATCTATTTGATAACTTTTTAACTTGCTAACTGGTGCTTGTGCTAAGACTATTTTATCTTCATGATCCAAAATCACTCTGCCATAAATTTGAGGTAATAAAGATTGCCATTGCATATCCCCTAGTTTACCTACCAGAGAAATATCTATGGTATCGCTAATATCTAAATCTTCCATTAACAGATTCATGGCTACACTAGATAAAAACATTTCTGCATCTTCAATAGCAATATTACCTGTGTGGATAATCAGAGTAATTTTTTTCTTTTTAGAATGATTTGCTAAAATTTGAATAACTTGCTGTAATTCCCAGCCTAAATCGTCTTCATCTACTGACCAATCTGGGAAAATCACTATATTAATTTCTTGTAATTTCAAGTCATTTATAAGGTTGCTGTTTTGGTATTTTTCTGAATTAAAATATCCATACCAATCTTGCGATAATTTATTTAAGACAGAGATAACATGAGGTTTTCCATGAAATCCAAAGGTGTTTTCCCAAGAGAAGTTTTCAATTTCTTCTATGGGTTGTTCAAAACTAAATTTAATAGCAACTTCTAAAGGTGCAAATTTAATACCTTGATCTTTAAACCAGTCATAAAAATAATGACAGATAATCAAATCTTCTGATAAAGACGTGGTTTTTATATGATCAAAATCTAATTGTGAAGATAATTCTAGTAACTTTTTACTTCTTAAAGAAAAACCACCATTTCCTACCCTATTTTTAGTTAAGTCAAGTATATCTACAGTTTTACCTTCAGAATTAACCAAATGAGATTGTTTGCGCCAAGGTGCGCTAACATAATCATAATTTAAAAATTCCTCTGACCACAACTGAGGATTGATAATAAAACCATCTCCCTGTGTAACTAAGCAAAATTCAGTCTCTATAAATGAATTAAGCTCTTTGATTATAAATCTGCTATATTCAACTAAACTCTTGATAGGATGAATTTTAATAATTTCTAATTGGGGAAAAAGTTCGAGGTATTTTTGATCAATTTCCTCAGATGTAAAGAATAATATTCTATTAAAGTTTGCGTTTAAATTGGAAATTACTAAACTTAGTAACGTAAGTTCTATGTCTACGGAAGATATGGTGACTAGAGTTGTATTTTGGAGATTGATTTTATTTGTATTTTTATCCAGTAAATGAATAGTATTATTCAATAATTCTGTGATATTAATAGCCTGTTGTGTTTTAGCTAAAGATCCACTATAAAAAGTTCTTTCAGTAAAATTATCTGCTTGGGTATCTCTGACTATGAAAGGAGGATGTTTTAATGGAAACTGCATTTCTTCAGCAGGTATATTAGCTAGGATACTATTTGAATCTGTTGCATGAGTTCCTTCTTTTCCAAAACCAATATTAGAAACTAAATTGATATTTGGTAAAACACTTAAACCTTGATTTATATAACAAGCAAATAACCAAGGATAATCCCAGGTATCAAAACCTTCATACATACTTTGGAAAGTTGCTGACCAATATCTAAATGCTTGTTCATCTTGGAGAATATCAAATAGCCAATTTTCATTTTTAACTAGAGGCCAAAGCTCCATAGTATCATCATAATATTGCCATGCTCTTTTCCAAGTAGCCCATCCCCAACAATGGTTATAACGGGAAAAATAATAACTATAATTTCGTCTTTTTTGTCCAAACTGAAGATTTTGTCCAGAAACTAACATGATTTTGGTATTATGACGATACTCTTCTAATAATTCTTCACAAAAGCGAAAGAAACTAGGATCAGGGAGACAATCATCTTCTAAAATAATTGCTTCTTCAACTTGAGAAAATACCCAATCTAGTCCAGTATAAATTCTCTTTCTACAACCTAAATTAACATCAGAGTAATTAGTTAATACTTCACACTTCCAGTCAACTTGATGAATAATTGCTCTAGCAGCAAGACACTTTTCTTGTTCTCCAGCTTTATTTGTTCTTGCACCATCAGCTACTACTAGCAATTTAGGGGGTTTAGCTTGACGAATTACTTGAAAAACTCGCTCTGTGACATCAGGACGGTTAAAGATGATAAAACACACTGGAGTTTTTAATTGCCATTCACTCATAAAATTTTAATTTTTAAATTGCAATTACAGGACTGGTAATTTGAAAACATGATCTTCCTAAACAAGAGCGTTTTTCGCTAGGTAATCCTCCTCTTGACAAAAGATTAACATCTTTAAAGAAGATGGAAGTGCAGTTTTTATAAAGGTAACTAGGAATCATTCCATAAAAATCAATCCTGATAAATCCAGATGCTTGTAATTTTTCCATACCTGGTGCGTGTCTGTGATCATCTGTATTATCAAAAATGATAAATCCTTGATTTTTGACTTTGGATATAGCAAATTCTGCACATTGATTTCTATTGCTACCATCAACAATAATTATATCAAATGAATGATCTTCATATTGATTAATAGCAGAAGCATATTCTAAATCATCTTCAATCAAATATAGTTCTACATTTGAAGGCATATTTTCTTTGATATATTCAAACCAGTTTGCATCACTTTCTATAGAAATTACTTGTGTTACTCTTTCCGACCACCAAAGAGACGAATTCCCACTACCATATTCAAAAATACGAAAATCACTATCTATTTTATTTTCAATAAATTCTATAGCAGGATAAGTGTACCAAGGAATAGGTTTTGCTTCTTGATTAATAGGTTTTCCTGAATATAAAGAATTTAACCATCCAGAAGTCTGTAAATAATTAATACCTGGCGGTAAATTTCTGGAAATTTCTTCCCAATCATTAGCTAATATTAGGCTATGAGCTAAGGGTATTAACCCAGTTTCAGAAAATTGAGGATTTTCAATGATTGTTTGTTTAAATAATTCGATGGCTTGAGGAAATTTCTGTTCAGCAAATTTTTGATAAGCTTTGGATAAGCTACTTTCTTTTTGTTGTGGCAGCGTATTATATTGTAGCTGATCTAATAGGTTTAATTTTTCTATATCTAGTGAATTTTTGATTATCTCTTCTAAAGTCCAACAAGGTAATTGTAACCCTATTTGATTAATAAATTCTTTGTTTTCACCTTCTAAAACAATCCTAGAGTGTAAAATTGGCAATAAACCTTTATATTCTTCTGGTGAATTTGTCTTGAATAAATTAAATTGTGGTAATTTATCATCATCAGTTTCCATATTTCTTTGATAACAAAGATTAAGTACAACATCTGCTAATAAGAAGTTCGCATCTTCTAAACTGGTATTTTGGATATCAATAAGTAAGGCAATATCACTATTATTAGGGTGATCAATAATGGACTGACATACATTTAGTAATTGTGCAAATATTACTTCTATAGATTGACTCCAATCTGGGAAGATGATAAAATTAATATTTTTAAAATTCAGTTGATAGTTGTTTTCTTCTGATTTTATAGCTTTTAATACAGCATGAACATGAATAACTTGATTTCCCGAATTTTTCTCATCAATGCTAACAATACTAAATTCCCCTTTAAAACCATAATGACTTTGACAACCTGCTAAATAAAGAGGAAATTCTTGGCAATAATACATAAAGGAATTAATATTCCAAAAACTGACATGGGTAGGATCTTGAAATGCTCCTCTGCCATCAGTTGATGGTACACTAATGTCAACTATTCCATCTGGCTTTAATATTCTCCATATTTCATTCATTGTGTGGATTCTATCAGGCAGATGCTCAATAATATCATGTGCTTTGATAAAATCAACACTATTATCTGGAAATGGAAAATGTCCATTCAAATTAGCAATAACATCTACACCATCAGCAGCAACTAAATCTACACCTATAAAACCTTCAGCCTTATGAATTCCACATCCCAAATCTACACAAATTAGTTTCGATGAAGCTGATAAGTTAGAATTATCCATAATGTCAATTTCTTTTTTTAGATTATCAGGTTGTTGTTGATCTGTCTGGATTTAATTTTACCAGTTTTTCCATGAGTGCGATCGCTTGCTTAACCCCCTAACCCCCTCAATTACCCCTACCTATATATAGAGAGTACCCACAATTTCCAAAAATCTATCACTTTCTGGATATAGTAATGTTAATTTTCACAGATCTTTACAATTGACATGAAAATGTCAGTATCAATCCCTTGACTCCTGCTATAATCTATCCATATTTTATGATACAATTATTAACAAGTATCCAAGTGATTTTAGAAACGCAATTGATTCTTCTCTACATACTCACCGCAGTCACCGCTTCCATAATTTGTATTTGAGGAATAAAAACTATGACAACTACATTACAAAAAGCTATTGTACCAAATAATCATTTAATTCTTACAGGAATTACTTGGGAAAAATTTGAGCAAATAGAAACCACCTTTCAAGATATTGAGGGGATAAGATTTATTTATTTAGATGAAGAATTAGAAATTATTATGAATTTAGGACAAGAACATGAATATTACAAAAGAACAATTAGTTTATTGTTAGAAGCATACTGTAGAGAAAAAAGAGTTAGATTTTATGCTAGAGGTAGTGCCACTTTAGGAAATAAAAATATAACTGGACGTAAAGAACCTGATGAATCCTATATTTTTCATAGTAAAAAAGACATTCCCGATTTAATTATTGAGGTAATTTTTACCAGTGGAAATATAAAAATATTAGAAATATATAAACGAATTGGTATTCCTGAAGTTTGGGTTTGGGAAGATGGATTATTAAAAATCTATGCTTTAGAAAATGGTGAATATAATCAGGTTAATCAAAGTCAATTATTACCAGATTTAGATGTACAAGTGTTAAATCAGTATATTGACTACCATGATCAATATGATGGAGTCACAGAATTTATTAATTACTTAAAAACTCAATAAATAACCTGTTCAAAACTTTATTAATTTTTTAACAACCTGGGTTCAACAATGCTCATTGGTGTCAACTTAACGTAAAACCCATAAGAGGTTGTTTGAAAAGTATCAGATGAAACCCATAATCTCCAAAAACCTAACCCCCCTGCCCCCCTTCCCTACCAGGGAATGGGGTTTTCAAAGCCTCTCCCCGCGTCGGGGAGAGGTTTGGAGAGGGGTCAATTTATA
>NZ_JAQMTJ010000310.1:0-4093 GCF_028330815.1 Dolichospermum lemmermannii CS-548 | reverse complement strand
ATTACCTATTACCTATTACCTATTACCTATTACCTATTACCTATTACCTATTACCTATTACCTATTACCTATTACCAATTACCTATTACCAATTACCCATTACCCATTACCTCACCGACAGTTAACCGAGTCCCATTGACAAAATCCCATCCTGACTGGGGACGTTTACCCGTTAGCTGTACTTCTCGCAATAGCAATAAACCTACCCCTGTTTGGACAATTGCTCCTAGTCCTTTAGTAATATTAACTACCTCTCCAGGCTGTCCTGATATGGTTGACAAATTGGGTATTTTATGAATTTTTTCTAGTAATGGCTCTGGTAACTCGTGAATATACGCAGGATCTAGGGGGACAGTAGCAGTAATTTTCAATGCTTGGTTGCGAAAAGTTGCTGTACAGTTAGGATAAAATCCGCGAATTTGATTATGTAATTGGATGGCACTTTGTCCCCAGTCCAAGTTATAATCTGGCTTCTGAATCAAAGATGCGTAAGTAGCTGCGGTATGATCTTGGGGAATCGGTGTCACTTCTTGACGTTCTAGTTTGTATAAGGTTTCTATGAGTAAATCTGCACCAGTAATAGCCAACTTTTCGGCTAAAACCTGAGCATTATCTAGCAATTGAATTGGTATAGTCGCTTTTAGAAGCATATCCCCTGTATCCATGCCCTTATCCATGAGCATAGTTGTAATCCCCGTTTCTTTTTCTCCGTTATATATACTCCACTGAATTGGCGCAGCCCCTCGATACTGAGGTAAAATTGAACCATGTACGTTAATACAACCTAGCTTAGGCATATCTAATATCTTCTTAGACAAAATTTGCCCATAAGCAATAACCACAAATATATCTGCTTCTATCTGCTTGAGTTGTGTTAAGGTTTCAACATCTTTTTTAACTCTTTCCGGTTGCCATACTGGAATATGATGATCTGTAGCAAAGGCTTTCACTGGTGAAGGTGTCAGTTTATTCCCTCGTTCTCGACGTTTATCCGGTTGAGTGACTACGGACATCACCTGAAAATTCTTGTTTTCTAAGAGTTTTTCCAAAGTGGGAACTGCAAAGTCAGGAGTGCCAAAAAATACTATTTTCATTACTTATTAATTATTAATTACGAGTCATGAGTCATTAATCAATGGTAAGTGTGTTCCTCATCACTGACAACTGCGACATCTGAATATTAATAGAATTATGTTGAGAATTTTTGATTAAGGGCAAGGAATTTTCGCAGTTTGATGGTATAGTGTTTACTATTGGTTCAGCAAAAACAGCCTCAATACATCATAACACTTGCGGTAATTAGTTGAACTATCGCCATTTGCATCTACTATTGATGATTTTTGTGTGTCTATCTGTGTTTTGCAGTCAGTTATTTCTCTACGAAATCAAAATTATTCAATAATTACCCAAGTTAAAAATAAACTGTATTTGCTTAATCGCAGCATTTACGAGTCTAAACTTCAGTTTGTAGGTTGGGTGTATGAATTTAATGTTTTTGTTTATTGTTGATTGTGCAGCGGTTAATCTCAAGTTGCCAGCAATAGATAGGTTTTAGTTGGGTAAAGCCCGCGCTGTTTGTCCGGCTATAAACAGGGTATCTTATTTTAGACTGGCTTTAGCTAAGAATGTTTTCAAGAGCAAGAGCATCTCTAAATCTTGGCTACTAGCTTTAGTCAATTAAAAATTCATCTATGTTCCACTTAAATTGAATATGGATGTTACTGATGCTAAGTAAGTTGGCGTTAAACAATCAACATATGTAACGAAATGTAAATTCGACAAATACCTTATAGATAGGTTATTTAAGGGTTTTTACGAAAAAAATGTATATTGATTTTATCGTGCCGACTTACTTAACAATAATAACGGCAGTTATTAACAGATGTAATTTACTGTTAACTTTAATCCCGTTATTTTGGATATTATGTAAAGATTATGAGGGGGTAAATGGTGATACTAAAACTTTTGTAAAGCAATACAACATTTGAATCAATTATCTTGTCGAAGCTTTTGGTTTGTTGGTAAACATATAGTCATAGCTTTTTTCCATTCCTGTATAGATACTGCCCGCACTTAGCAACTGCCCCTAGAGAGTCTCATCATGCTTAAACCCCTTTTGGTGTCGGAATGGTTCCGTGTTAAACCATTTCTCAAGTACATTGCCATTGTTATAGTAATTTCACCCTTCCTGGGAATGTCTATTCATGCTACCTTAGCGAAACAATCAGAAGTAGCAAATAGTAGGGCGAAAAATAACAAATCTCAGATAAAATTGGCAGAAAGTGCTGCTACGAGGCAGTTAAATTTACAATTTGCTCAAGTTAACTCTCACACAGGAAAAATACTTGTTGGTGAAGGAATACAGTCATTACCAAAAGATATAGTTATTTCAGGGGCAGAAAGAGAAAATTCTCAACTGGGGGATGATGTTGTTAGCAAAACTGTACCATCAGTTAATGTTGCACAACTTCAAAGCAAGACATCTATTAATCAAGCTAATTTAATTCAAAAATTAAAAGATGCCAAAGAAGAAGCTGATTTAAATTCTCCAGTCAGTGGGAATTCTCAATCTCAAGAATTAGCAACATCAACAGTTACTCCTAAAAATGGAGAAATACCTGTTAGTGAACGGCCAAATGAGTCGGAAATGGCACAGACTGACCCTATAGGTAGTCCCCATCCGATACCTTGGCAATGGATTCTGGCTACTCAGGAAGCGATTGGTGCTAAAGGTGGTTCTGGTGTTCGCTACTATCGGAGTATTCCGGTAATTTCTCCTGATGGCAAATATGCGATTTATAGTCGGGTGCAAATGGAAGTAAAACCGGAAATGCACAATAGCCGAGTTAATAGCGTGTTGTTTGTGGAGGATAAACAAACTAAGCGGTTACGGGTGATGACATCAACCAGTGTGGTGATTGATCCCCTGTTAAAAAGACAGGCAATTTTGTCAGCACAAGGGGATAATGATGGTAAAATTGGGGTATTAGTGCCTGTTAGCTGGTCTGAAAAAGGCGATCGCTTTCTTGCCCGTAAGTTTGTGGCTATTTTTAATACAGCAGATGCTACAGATCAGGCTGTAATTTGGAATCGTCAACAGGATCATCTCAATGTGGTTAGTCCTGTACAATCACAAGATGATCACGAAAAAATAGCTATTTTGTTAGGTTGGAGTAAAAAGCAGCCTAATAATGTATTATTCCGTGCTGGTGAATTAGGTGAAGAAAATTGGCCTTTGTTACAAGTAGCTAATGATGGCAGAACTGTAGATATCTCGGCAGAAGGTGATCAGGCTGTGACTTTTGGTGAAAAAGGTAGCATTTGGGCAGATCCACAAGTTGCTTCGCGCTAATTGATTAATTGCCCTCAAAATGGCTTAATCGTGTGATTCTCTAGGTAGGGGTTTAGCATTGCGCTTTACCCTTACACATTTAGTTTTTTCCTAATCTTGTAAAAGTCCATTTCCTAGTTGTGTCCCTCTTCCCGTCCTTCCTCTTTAATTTCCCGATAAACTCGCGTTTCTTTGAGCGTTATTCCTAACATAGATTCTGGTAGTGGTAAATATGTAGTGAAATCTCATATTTTCTAACTTAAATTATTCGTTTGTAGCTGTTGAAATTTTAATTATATTTAACTAACTAATTGAAAATTATCTAAAATATAAAGTTTCTAAATATATAACTTTTGCTAATAAAATCAGAGAAGAAAGACGTTATTTGCAAAAATTGCCATTAGGATCTCAAACCTATCTACTCAACCAAACCCCTTTCTCGTTTTTCCCGGATGCCCTGGTTGTCCCCCTGGTTTCCGTTTTGGAGTCTCACTCTCTTCTGACTTCTCTTCTTGTTTGTTCTCTGATTTTTTGAGTATGTCTCCCGATGGTGGTTTCGATGATGTTGTGCTATCTAAATCTCTACTGATTTTGAGTTTCTCTATTTCTTGTTCTAGTTCTACCCCACATTCCGCACCCCAAAATGTTACAGAGGGAAATTACGGAGATGAAAATCAAAGGGAGCATCAAAACAAACAGATAAAGTGAAAAAAGGCATTTGAGAAACAGTAAATCACCAAAAATGTCATCAAAATCTATTCT
>NZ_JAQMTJ010000309.1:0-30599 GCF_028330815.1 Dolichospermum lemmermannii CS-548 | reverse complement strand
TCGTTGATAGACAATCAAGAGCCATTAGAATTATGTTCTAAGGCAATGTGGGATACCACCTTCACTAACTCAGTTGGTGATGTTATACTAGATATTCACGATATCTCAGATGTCGGGGAATGTCTCGGTTAAAAGTATCAGAGACATACAACCATCAAAAGCAGTATTCCGCACAAACATTTACTTGAAGGAGAAGAATGTGCCATCATTAAAGTTTGCATAAATCGGAACGTAGGGATTTGAACCCTAGACCTCCACTACCCCAAAGTGGCGCGCTACCAAGCTGCGCTACGTCCCGTAAATGTGAACTTGAGATTTTAGACTTTTCGAGTGCGGATGATTCCAAAATTGTCCATCTAAAATTTATTAAGTCACTCTTGTTAATATATCACAAGACTAAAGAAAATAGCAAGGGGTTTTTTGAAAAAATTTTAGAATCCCTGATCTCAAGATTGCTGGCGTTCCGTTGAGGTTAGATCTTCATCTGCGATAAACCTTCCGTCTCCTGCAAAATTACTAATTTTCTATCTTTGGGTTATTCGCGGTCAGATAAAAAATTAAGTAATTCACCGGAGAGACAGAAGTAAAAATTTTATTAATTAAGGATCTACCCAACGTCCGTCGGCTTTAATCAGATTAATCAATTCCTCTACACCTTGGGCTTCTGGAACTTTTTTAATTTCATCCCGACCACGATATAAAGAAATATAACCAGGGTTTTTACCAACATATCCATAGTCAGCATCGGCCATTTCGCCAGGTCCATTCACAATACAACCCATCACAGCAATATCCAGACCTGTTAAATGTTTAGTAGCTTCCCGGACTACGTGCAGCACTTCCTCTAGGTTAAATAAAGTCCGTCCGCAAGAAGGACAAGCCACATATTCAACCATTGTTTTCCGCAAACCCAAAGCTTGCAGAATGCTGTAACAAACCGGAATTTCCTTTTCTGGTGCTTCTGTCAAAGAGACGCGGATTGTGTCACCAATACCGTCAGCCAATAATGTGGCAATACCCGCAGTAGATTTAATTCTGCCATATTCCCCGTCACCTGCTTCTGTCACGCCCAGGTGAAGAGGATAATCCATGCCTAAATCATCCATGCGTTTAGCCATAAGCCGATATGCAGCCACCATGACAGGAACTCGTGAGGCTTTCATGGAAATTACGACATTATGAAAATCCAAAGATTCACAAATGCGAATAAATTCTAAGGCAGATTCCACCATCCCTTCCGGGGTGTCACCATAGGTAAATAGCATTCTTTCCGCCAAAGAACCATGATTTACGCCAATTCGCATAGCTTTACCTTGATCACGCAAGGAAATTACCAGCGGTGCTAAGGTTTCGCGGATTTTTTCGCCAATTTCGTCAAATTCAGTTTTTGTATATTCGGTGCGGCTGGTATTTGCTTTCTCAAATATATACAAACCTGGATTAATTCGCACTTTTTCGATATGTTTGGCAACTTCCAAGGCGATTTTCATGCCATTGTGATGTACGTCGGCTACAATTGGCACATCACGGTAAGTTTGAATTAATTTTTGTTTAATTTCCGCCAGTGCTTTAGCGTGTCCAATACTAGGAACAGTGACGCGGACAATTTCGCAGCCTATTTCATGGAGACGACGAATGCCAGCGACAGAACCATCAATATCCAGAGTATCTTCATTAATCATTGACTGTACCACCACTGGATATCCTCCTCCAACGGTGACATCTCCCACTTGTACAGCGCGGGTTTTGCGGCGTTTGATGGTGGTATCAAAGGTTGGTTGACTAGATGTAGTGTTGGTAATTTCCAAAGTCGGCAGAGTTTGCATAATCTAAATAGGTAGATTTTCTGTAGCTAAAATATCAGATTGCCAGCGGTTATACTTCTCAGATTGCCACAATTTGGGGTATTTTAGGTGCTAAATTGAAAAGTAAATCAAAAAATAACCAAGAGTTTTACAACTAACAACTGTACGGGCGAAGCATTTGGAGAACTATTTTTGGCAATGACCGATAATTTATCTTCCAAATGCTTCGCCCCTACTGACAACTGTACGGGCGAAGCATTTGGAGAATTATTTTTGGCAATGACCGATAATTTATCTTCCAAATGCTTCGCCCCTACTAACCAATGACTAATGACCAACTTAAATTTACTAAATTGATGCGTAAAACGATATGATATAAGACATCACTTCAGTCATCAAATAATGAACGCTCTATGAAAACAGAAACCGTTCGCACGACATTAACCATTCCCAGAGAACTGCTAGAAGCTACAGATAAAGCAGTTATGGAAGGGAAAGCTAAAAGTCGGAATGATTTTGTCGCTCAGGCTTTACGAAGGGAACTAGCCTTACAAAAGCGATCCGAAATTGATGCCGCATTGGCAGAAATGGCTAATGATCCAGATTATCAAGCAGAGGTCTTAAAACTAGAGGTAGAATTTGCTACCGCGCAGTGGGAGGCGTTGCAGTTAGGGGAATCGCCAAGATGAGAAGGGGTGAGGTTTATGATGCGCGTCTAGAAATGACTGAAGGCTCGGAGCAGGGAGGAACTCGTCCAGTGATTATTGTTAGTCGCGATGTAATTAATCTATCCAGCCCAGTCGTTTTAGCAGTACCCTGTACCACCTATCAAGACGGAAAGCGAGTTTACCCTACTCAAGTTTTAATTTTATCACCAGATGGCGGACTCAAGAAAGACTCAATCGCCATGGCAGATCAGGTACGGGTGTTATCTAAAACCCGCTTTTTGCGTTTAAGAGGAATACTTTCTGAAGTTGTCATGGCACATTTGGAGCAAGCGTTATTAATTGCCTTAGATTTGCCAGGATATTAACTAGTACACAAGGGCGTAAATAAACCAACGGCTCAACTGAGCTACGTCAAACGTCCATTCTAAATCGCCCAAAAGCCTATACCGTCTTAGGCTTGACTTTTGACTTTCGCCTTGCGGTACTAGCTTTTAAGGGAGGGAATGAGGAACAGGAAACCAGGGTAGATAAGTAGGTCGTTTTGTCAGTTCTATCTCATTTCCTGAATTAACGTGACTTGGTATGAGGAAAACGTGGAAAACTTCAAAATTTATTATTGAAATATGTCTAAATCAATAAAAATATCAAATCATTTAACACAACAGTCTCAAGAGAAAGAGAAAGAGAAACAACTAATTAATGAACTTAGGTTATTAGTAAAAACTTTGATTTATCAGGAAGAAATTACAATTAAATCCATCATGGATTGTCTCTATGATGTTGGTTCAACTAATTTAGTAAATCAAAAATTTAAGTTTGGAACTCTCAATAAAACTCTAAAATTTATGACTAAAATATCTAAACCTGCATTTAAAATACTGGCTTGGCAATGGTTTAAGAAAAATTGCCCTGATTTGATTACTGGATGGCTGCAAGGTAAAGTTACATTTATAAGAGTAGAAGAAAAGAGATTAGAGGTGATGACAGAAAATGAAAATCTCAATTTAGTTTCTATTTCTCAGCTTCCAGAGGAAAATCAAATTAATCAGATAAAACTTCTGCATTTACAAGTGAAATTGTTAACAGGTATTTTAGTTATTACAGTAACTTTATTTAGTGGAAGTTTGATTTGGCTAGGTAATTCATTGCACCAATCCCATTTACAAACTTTAGAAAAACTCCAAAATCAAGTTAAAACTTTAGAATCTAGTACAGTACAGCGTAAGTAAGATAACCATTAAAAGTCCCTAAAAAGCTTATACAATCTGCTTTTTAATTTTTAATTGTTAATTTTTAATTCCGCCCTGCGGTACTAGTCAATGAACACAGAGAAACTGGTTAGTATTAGTTAAACTTAAACTGCTGGCTTTAATCCCATTTGTCTTAAATTGATATGTTGCGGGTTTTAATTATCGGTGGAATTGGTGATGCGGTAGAATTAGCTGCTAAGGTAGCAAATATTCCTGGTATTGAGGCTATCTCCTCTCTAGCCGGTCGTACCCGTGAACCTGCTACTCCTGTGGGTAATGTGCGAATAGGCGGTTTTGGTGGTGTAGCCGGATTGGTGACTTATCTGCGAGAAATGCAAATTGATATATTAATTGATGCTACTCATCCTTTTGCTAATCAAATTTCTGAGAATGCAGCCGCAGCGACTCAGGAAGTAGGTATTCCTCGATTAATGGTAATTCGTCCAGCTTGGGAAAAACTCAAGGATGATTATTGGTTAGAAGTAGAAAATAATTTGGCTGCTGCTGCTGTTTTAGCAAATCAAGCTAAACGAGTATTTTTAACAATTGGTAGACAAGAAATTGCGACTTTTGCACATTTACAGGAAATTTGGTTTTTAATGAGGATGATTGATCCACCAAATGCTGATGTTGTCGTTCCACCTGGATTAATTTTATGCGATCGCGGTCCCTTTAGTTTAGAAAACGAACAAGAAATTCTCCTCAAATACAATATAGATACCATTGTCAGCAAAAATAGCGGTGGTAGTGCCACATATCCCAAAATTATCGCCGCTAGGAAACTAGGGATAAAGGTGGTGATGGTAAATCGTCCACCTGTACCCCCAGGAGAACAAGTTGCAGATGTGAAAAGTGCTGTGCAATGGTTATTGAACAAGTTGGATATTTTGTTACAGGATGGTCAATAATCCTATAATATTATTATTGATGTTCTAAAATTTCATAATACATAACAGATCATGGTTTCAAAACAGTTACAAAATATCATTTTTAACAAATATGTGGATTCTCATAGATGTATTCTAGAGCAGATTCGTTCACAAAAATTCTGGAATAATTGCAATACCGATGAAATGGGAGAAATTTTATTTTTTAGTAATCCGACAGAGTTCATTTCTGGGTTTAACTGGGGAAATATTGAACTTAATAAGTTTAGAGAAAGTTGGTCATTATTATCTCATGAAATACTTTACTTAATTCCTCTTCCACCAGCTTTCAGAGTAAATCAATTGCAGGAACATGGATATCCAGAACCTTTATATGGATATCAGCCTATTCCCATAGAAAGATCCGAGTGGACTTTAAACTTTTCTAGAATAATTGATTCTTGGTTAATGGCTGCTATTATTTATGATGCTAATCTCCTTTCAAAACAAGATAGGCTAAATCTCATTGCAAATATAAATGCTCATCCTACATTATTTGACGTTTGCCAATCATTACAATTTTCTGAAGATGACTCTAAAATTCAATGGAATAAATTACCAGAAGCTATTTCTAATGAGGAATCAGAATTTTATAATCATAGAGAAAGTTTACTAAGTTTAAATTTATCAATTGATATATTGCAAATACCTGATGTTTATATCCGATGGCAGAAAATGCTAGTAAAAGCTTTACGATCTTGGGATATATGGAATATATGTAACACTTACGAACGAGGAAATTATTTATTTTTTAATATGCCTTTATACTCAAATAATACTAAGTGGCAATTAATTGATGTGAGTGATAATGAAACTGAATTTCATATTTTAGGTGTTTTACCTGGATTGATTCAACTCCCTTACCCTCCATCACATAAATCAACAGATTCTTCTGTGATTAATTATCAACCTACTGTTGAAGAAAGATATGATTGGACACTTGAATTTGCTAGACGACTTGATGCTTGGTTAGCTGCTATTATTTTATATGCTGTTAGCTTATATCAACAAGAAGATAAACTTCAAGTTTTTAATATGATAAATTCGATAGACTCCATATCTGATGTATGTATTGATTGGGAATTTGATCAAGATGAATGTCAATTAAACTGGGAATAATCCAATAATTCTCAAAAATCCAGATTTTCCCAAAAAATATAGTATAATCTGGATTCTAGACGAAAATATCAATTATATAGTACAATAGTATCAATAAACTATTGTCACTTAATAATTTACAGGTCATAAAATGGTATCAGTTAATCCGTTAGTCAAACCCTTTGTAAAGTGGGCAGGAGGAAAAAGACAGCTTGTGCCGACAATTCTAGCCAATCACCTGCCTAAAAATTATAATCTTCAAACCTACTACGAGCCTTTTATTGGTGGTGGTGCGCTTTTGTTTAGTTTGCAACCTAAAAAAGCTGTTATTAATGACAGTAATGCTGAATTGATAAATTGTTACAAAATAATTAAAAATTCTTTAGATGAACTAATTGAGGATTTAAAAAATCACAAAAATAATGAATATTATTATTATGATATTAGAGACTGGGATCGAGAAAAGAATTTTAAGTCTAAAACAGAAGTTCAACGAGCATCCAGAATTATCTTCTTAAATAAAACTTGTTATAATGGGTTATTTAGAGTTAATTCTCAAGGTCAATTTAATGTACCTTTTGGCAAATATAAAAATCCAAATATTTTAGATATAGCTGTTTTAAAAGCAGTTAATAAATATTTAAATGAAAATCAAGTTAGAATATTAAACTCTGATTTTCAAGAAGCTGTTAAAGATGCAAAACGAGGAGATTTTATATATCTCGATCCTCCTTATGATCCAGTTTCCGAAACTGCTTCTTTTACTGGCTACGATGTTAACGGTTTCAATAAACAGGAACAGAGAAGATTAAAAGAGGTATTTGATGATCTAAATAGTAGGGGTTGTCATATTTTATTAAGCAATGCTTGTACAGAATTTATCGAAGACCTATATAAAGATTATCTGCACACAAAAATCTCAGCTATAAGAGCGATAAATTGTAATGGTAAGAAAAGAGGTAAAGTGGATGAAATTTTAGTAAAAAACTATGAGTAATAAAAATATTAAAAAACCAAAAACCAAAAATGATATTGCTTGGGAAGCGCTATTTGAAAAATACTCTATTCTAGAAAAAATACATGAAATAGGCTATTTTGAGATAGAGTCAAATAGCATTAATGAATTCCGAGAAAGTAGGTTAATGGCTAAGTTTGACCATTATGATACTTTGCCTACAATTTTTGAGCAAAATAAGCTATCTATATTACCTATTTCCAGAAAAAAATATATAATAGGCAGATTTGATACTTATTTAAATGTTGATTATGACGCTTGTTTAGAACCTACTCCTGTTGAGTTTCCTTCCAGTATAGAAAGTATAGATTATTGTAATCTCTTTTCAGAAAGTGCAGCTTTAAGTTGTGCTTTCAATATAGATATTATAGATAATTTAATCAATAGTGATGGAGAAGTTTTTAAACAAACTGTTTATGGTCGCATGTCTACAGGTAAGTTTAAATTCTTTATAAAAGATACAGTAGATAATAAACAGTATCAAATTGAAGTTGATAATTCTCAGTGTGAAATAGATGCAGGGTTTGAGAGTGAAAATTATTTTGTATTAGTGGAAGCTAAATTATATGATGTGGATAATTTTTTAATTAGGCAGCTTTATTATCCATATCAACTATGGTCTAATAAAATTAGAACAAAAGAGGTAATTCCAGTTTTAATGACTTACTCTAATTCTAGTAATATATTGAGCTTCTTTATATATAAATTTGAGAATTTATTAGATTACAATTCTATAAAGTTGGTAGAACAAAAAAATTATGTTATAGCACCCGAAATAATAACTCATGATGATGTATCTGAAATATTTAAATCTATTACGATAGCTCCTGAACCAACAAATATTACACTTCCACAAGCAAATACATTTGCAAGAATTATAGATTTACTCACAATTTTATTAAATAAAGAGCTTACAAAGGAAGAGATTACAGCAAATTATCAATTTGATCAACGACAGACTACTTATTATACTGATGCTGCTAGATATCTTGGATTTGTTGATAAATATCAAGACATAAATACCAAAGAAATCAACTTTAAATTAACTGATGAAACTACAGAATACTTAAAAAAAAGGCATAAAATAAAAATACTATATTTTATAAGAAAAATTTTACAATATGAGGTTTTTTATAAAACTTTTCAATCTACCCTTTCAAATGGTGAAATACCGGATAAAAATGAAATTATTAAAATAATTTTATCCTGTAATTCAAATTTAAGTAATACAACTGCTGATAGACGTTCTAGCACAGTTAGACGATGGATAGAATGGATATTAAGTATGATTTCCGATGAGTAAAGATATAGAGGTGTATGGGAATAGTCTAGCCCTCTTAAAGTTTAAACATATAAGAGGGAGAATTAAAAGACATTACCAATGATGATCATTATCATTAATTGGGGATTTTATTTTTTGAAAGTCCCTTGACAGTCAACTGTTAACAATCATCTTTTAATAACTGAGAAAATCCTGAGGAATAGCCAAGGTTTCGCTGATAATTTCTGATGCTAATTTATCAGATTTGAGTAAGGGATAAGCCGGAAGACCATGATGTTGATGCCCATTGGAGAATGATTGAGATTGTAAATAAATTCCCATAGCTAAACTAGGCAAATAGGTAATATTGTAATTTGCCACATTTACAGAAGATACTGAAGCAAAAGACAGATTAAATAAACTGTGCAAAGGTAATTTATACAAGTCCCGATGGGGAACTAAAATTATTGTATCTATCCCTGCCAATTCTTGAGTAATTGTGGAAATATTCAAGATATTTTGCAACTGCAATAGTTTTGATAGTGTTGATGATTCTTGCCAATCTGCTAACCAATGTTCAAATTCAATTAAGCGTTTTATTGCTTCGGGAATTCCTTCTGTCTCTTGGATGGGTGTAAACAGTAAAATCGGAGCTGGGGCTTGATCTTTGATAATGAATGTGTGCAAAGCGGCTGGGCTAAGATGCCAATAAATTATGGCTGTGGTGGGATTCAGTAATTGTTGAATAGAGCGATAATCTCCTGACTCAAGTTGATAATTCAAATCAGGCATTAACAACTGTAAACAGTTATTTCTCCCCTGTTCAGCCATTTCCCAAGCTTCTACTAAATCTCCTGTATTTACAGCTAAATCAACTGCTAGTTGTCCCAAACCTGCAAATTTTAGTACCAGTTGTTTTTTATTTTCATCAGTCCGATTCGGCTGAGTGAGTAATTGTTGTAATAATTCAATTCCCCATTTTTGTAATTCCTGTGCCGCTACTGTTTCCCCCAAACAGACAAGCACTTTCATCAGAGATTGCAAAATATCCAAATGCAATTCTGGAAAATCTTCTGGTGTCAGCGTAGATAGTGCCAGTTGATATTCGGACATGGCATGATGCCAATAATCACGAGGTGTGGTGGCTTTTTTCGCTTGCTCGTAGTAAGTATTACCAATAGCTATACGTAATCTTCCCCAACCTTCTGGGTGAGTATCCGGGCGAAGATGTTTCAAACCTGTCTGATAACTTGCTAATTTACCTTCATAGCCGCCTAAGTTAAGGGCAGGATTGGATGCAGAAATGCTACTAACTACAATTAGTGATGATTGGTGGGGGGTGAGATGACCAGCCGCCGCACCCCTTCCTAGCCAAGCTTCCCAGTAGTCTAGTTTAATTTCTAAAGCCCTGTCATAGCCGGATATAGCTTGGGCAGAACGGTCTAGGTAAAATAGGGCTACGGCTTGGTTATACCAGGCTGGGTGGAAATCGGGTTTGATGGCGATCGCTTGTTGATAGGATGAGATTGCATCTTCCCGACGACCTAAGTGTTCAAAGGACACACCCCGGTTATACCAAGCTAGATAAAATTCTGGCTGAATGGCCAGGGCTTGATCCCATGATTCAATTGCTTCTAACCATTGTTTTAAATTAAATAGCACCACACCCCGATCAATCCACACTTCATGATAGTTGGGTTGGAGATTGAGGGCTTGATCATAACTAGCAATTGCTTCTGCATATTGCTCAACCACAGCCAAAGCTATCCCCCGGTAGTACCAAGCTTCAGAATCTTGGGGTTCTAAATTCAGGGCTTGATCATAACTATCAATAGCTTCCCCAATTAAACCTAACTTGAGTAATGCTAAACCTCTGCTAGACCAAGCCGCTTGGTAATCTGGTTTAATAGCGATCGCTTGATCAAAGGAAGCAATGGCCGCATCAAAGTCTCCCAACTCGCCCAGAATACTGCCTCGGCTATACCAAACCTGATAAAAATCCGGTTTGAGAGCCAGTGTTTGGTCATAAGCAGCGATCGCTTCGGAAAACCGTTGCAAGTAAAATAATACTAAACCCTGATTAAACCAATACTCATAAATATGAGGTTGGATTTGACTTGCCCGTTCATATAAAGCCAAAGCCTTCAACAAATCTCCAGCTTTAGCCTGCCGTAAACCCTGATAAAATAAACTTTCCGCCGGATTAGTAACAACTATCTGTGATGTTGATTGCTGGACAATTTGCCGATCACGAATTGCCAATTCCGACGCTAAATGCTGGACAAGATTGCTACTTTGCTCCAACCGCACCACCAACTCATCTAAAGTGGATGCTAACTGCGGTTCTATATTCATCAAAGACTCGTTCCAGCTTTTCTCCCTGGGAGATTCTGGATCGGCAATTATTTCCGCAGCATTCTGGGAAAATTCCTGAATTCTATACTCATAACTGTGATAGTCATTTTCTGTCTTAGCTGCATTCTCAACAATATTCTCAGCTAAAGACCCATTACTTAACCCTACAGACTGACCAGTGAAGAGATCCTCAACCATTTGGGATACTGATGGATTAGTCACACTTTCCACATTCTGATCTTGCCAGATTTGTTCCCCAAATTGGCGGAGCAATTCCTGACCAGGAGTATCTAACTCCTCTGCTGTGGGGATGGAACTTTCCAACTCCTGTGACTCTTGCTTGCGCTCATACTCCTGATTGAGGTTGCGCCGCAATAGCTGCATCCCAATATCATAGGCCAGGTTGCTAACCTCACCAATACCTAACTCACCCAGTTTCACCATGCGCTTGGCTAAAGGAAGATTCGGTGCGGGAGAAGCTAATAATTTGTCCCCAAATATCAACAGCCAATTTATCCACCGATCGACTGTAATTCTCGGTTCCATCCGCTGCAAATACTTCAACGCCCACTGTTGTCCGCGCGCTTGATGCACACCTTCTAGTAGTTCATTAAATAACAACTCTAGATCCGCATTCGTGAGTTTTGGTGGTTGATCTGCCACCAGATTGCCTTGACTATCCTGGGAATCGGTGATTCCCAGACTGTCAAAGGGGGACTGTAAAAATTTGTTAAGCCACTGCAAGAGCCACCTGAACATCTGCCAATTTATGGGATTTTCTTTCTTCTAGATTGTAGCTATCCTTGTGTCAAAAAAAATTATTAATTACGGAATGGACTAGAAAACCAAATAGACCCACGTAAAAATATTGATAGCTACACCGCACAAATCAAACTTATTGACATACTCACCGACCTGAAGGTGCGGGGAAACACTTGACACTTCGCCAGAACCCGCCACAAGTGGTCTTATCGTCCCTCCATGTCCGTTTAAAGTCTCCCAATGCCCTATGGCGACTATGACCAAATTTTAACATAAAGCCGTCCTGGAAGGACCGGGCTTGTGTCCCGTCTTTTCGGTCACTGGGATTTATCCTTGTGATTCAGAAGACTCGTTCGCTTCATTATACTGACTAACTAATACCTGAATAATTTCTTCTGGATTATTTGTTTCCACTCCTAGTTGTTGGGAGATTTGCTCGCATAGGGCTTCATCCTGCTGCAACATCATCAACAATTCATCTAGGCTGACAGTTTTATATTCCCCTTCTGGTAAATTTTCTTCCGTGTTGGCAGGTATTAAAAGATTATTTTCTACTGCATCGGGACCTTCGTATTCCCAAACTGGTTCTCCTGGATTGACTGTTAAGACTTTCATGCCTATATCGTAGGACAGATTGCTTATTTCCCCAACCCCTAACTCACCAAGTTGAACTAATCTGGCTGCTAATTCATTATGGGGTTTAGAAGATGCTAATAATCTGTCACCAAAACGATTTAACCATTCTAGCCACTGTTGGGTGCTAACACGATGTTCAAGATTATGTAACCATTTTTGCGCCCAAGTTTGTCCCTTGATCTGATGAACTCCTTCTAGTAGTTCTGTAAAGAGAAATTCTAAATCTGTGTCAGTGAGGGGTGGAATTACTGCTTTGGGGACTTGTTCCCGACTGGGGGTAAGATTTTGTTTACCACCAAACAAGTGCCGAAAAAATTTTTTGAGCCATTGAATTAGCCGCTTAAACATTTGATGCACCATTGATGTTGCTTATTAAAATTTTAACGGTGTGAGTGACTAGTAGTTCGTCAAATTTATTTTGACTGTATATTAGTTTTGACTTTTGACTTTTGATTTTTGACTTCCGCCCTGCGGTACTAGCGGCTATGTCTGAGGCAAAATTGCCATGAGTTGTTAGAATGGTAAAACCCTAAAATTTACCTGGGATATACGGATTTAAACCTGTCTCCATGTCTTACGAACCACTGCACCATAAGTATCGGCCAAAGAGTTTCGCTGAACTGGTGGGTCAAGAGGCGATCGCTACTACCCTAACTAATGCCATTCTCTCAGCGAAAATCGCCCCTGCCTATTTGTTCACTGGCCCTAGAGGTACAGGAAAAACTTCCAGTGCGAGAATTCTCGCTAAATCTCTCAATTGTCTCCAAGGCAACCAGCCAACCCCCCAACCCTGCGGTGTTTGTGAAATCTGTCAGGGTATTACTAAAGGCTATTCTACTGATGTGATTGAAATTGACGCTGCCAGTAATACGGGTGTTGATAATATCCGTGAACTGATTGAAAGGGCGCAGTTTGCCCCGATGCAGTGCCGTTATAAAGTTTATGTGATTGATGAATGTCATATGCTAAGTACCGCAGCGTTCAACGCGTTACTTAAAACCTTAGAAGAACCACCTAAGCACGTTGTTTTTGTCCTCGCTACAACAGACGCACAAAGGGTATTACCAACAATTATTTCTCGTTGTCAAAGGTTTGATTTTCGACGGATTCAGTTAGAGGCAATGGTAAAACATTTAACGTATATTGCCGCTAAGGAAAGTATTCATATTTCTCATGATTCTCTGACTCTGGTGGGACAAATTGCCCAAGGAGGATTAAGAGATGCAGAAAGTTTACTTGATCAATTAGCTTTAATTGCTGGGGAAGTGACACCGGATAAGGTTTGGGATTTGGTAGGTTCAGTCAGCGAAAAAGACCTATTTGGACTATTAGAAGCGATCGCTCAAGATCAAGCCGAAATAGTCCTAGACTCTACCCGGAAAATCCTAGATCGAGGTCGAGAACCCCTGATCATTCTCCAAAATCTCGCCGCTTTTTATCGAGATTTCCTCATAGCTAAAACCGCTCCCAATCGTCAAGATTTAGTTGCTTGTACTGAATCAACCTGGACATCATTAGTTGACTTTGCCCAAAAATTTGATATTAGTACCATCTTACGAGGACAACAACACCTGAGAACAGCAGAATTACAACTAAAAAACACCACTCAACCCCGTTTATGGTTAGAAGTAACATTACTGGGATTATTACCCAGCGCCAATATTCAAATTCAAACTGCAAATATTTCTCAGCAAGTTAATACAACTGCTGTCACTCCAGCTTATCCTCCCGCTGCTGCACCACCAGGATATCCGCCCACAAATCACCACTCATCTGTTAATTTTGCACCAGTACCCACGTCAGAACCTGTATATGCACCACCACCTACTAACCATCAACCAGAACCAATACAGCCAGTAGGAGAAGGTTCACAATACAATTTAACTCAACTTTGGCAACAAGTCCGTGGACATATTCAGCAGCTACCCACACAAGCATTATTGGGTCAAATGTGCCATTTAATGGAATTTAATGGTGTAGTTGCTCGTGTAGGTGTAAAAGCGGTTTGGTATGACAAAGTGAAATCTTATCTACCGATCATCACTACGGCCTTTAGACAAACCTTCCAGCAGGAAATTCAAGTTACCTTAGAAAAAGCTACCACTGCCAACGCCACATCAACTAAGCGAAATCCACCCCCACAAAATTCCACTCCCCTTCAACAACCACCCCAACCTACATCTTATCAACAACCACCCCAACCTACATCTAATTACCAACCACCCCAACCTACATCTTATCAACAACCACCAGCCCCGCAACCCACACCACAGCAACCCTCAGCCGTACCACAGCCAGTAGCTACAGTATCCGCACCACCACCCGTACCAGTCCGAATTGAGCCTGTTGTTACCAATACAGCACCAATGCAACCATCGCCATCAAGTTGGGATCATGATGGTGTGGTTAAAGCTGCGGAAAGTCTAGCAAAGTTCTTTTCTGGAGAAATCATCCGCATGACAGATGATAGTTTTCAATTATCTGATTCTGTTACTTCCACTGAAACGCCTGAAATATATGAATCTTATGTTGATGATGAATATAGTTGAGAAATTCAGAACTGTCGAGATTCTCCCCTTGTTTAAATATTTGACAGTTGCTAATAACGTCTGTAAGGATCAGAAGCAATTTTCATATTTGCATTTTCCCTGTTTCTTGATTAAGTGCAAGATATGAGGTAAGGTATAGGTTTACTGATTAAATCAAAAAATGTCTGAACAACAAACCATTAGTCCTTGGCAATCTAAACCTTGGTGGTGTCAACCTTGGTCAATTATCCTAACCAGTTTAACATTAATCAGCGGTAGTTGGTTAATCTTCAAAATTATTTGGTTAACAATTTTAGTTGCTATTCCATTATTGATTTGGATGGGATTTTTTCTGTTAATTTGGCCGCAGATGATGATTCGCGGTGGAGTTTTGCACAAAATCACAGAATAGTTAATTTAAATCTTTTTGTCAACATGAATGCTCAAATTTCTATTATTATTCCCACTCTCAATGAAGCGGATAATATTAAAGAAGCAATTATTAGCAGTCAATCTAGTAGTAATGTAGAAATAATTGTAGTTGATGGTGGTTCAAAAGATGAAACATTATTAATCGCTAAATCATTGAATGTTAAGGTAATTATTTCTCCTCCCGGACGTGCTAATCAAATGAATACAGGTGCTATGGCTGCTAGTGGGGAAATTCTCCTATTTCTCCATGCTGATACCCGTTTACCGACTAATTTCGAGCAGATGATTCGCACAACCTTAGCAAAACCGGGAATTGTGGCTGGTGCCTTTGCTTTACGGATAAATGCCCCTAATTGGGGGTTGCGTTTGGTCGAATTTGGGGTAAAATGGCGATCGCATCTTTGGCAAATGCCCTATGGTGATCAAGCTATTTTTCTCACCAAAGATGTATTTCAGCAAGTTGGTAATTTCCCGCAAATATCAATTATGGAAGACTTTGCAATGATGAGAAAATTAAAAACTCTGGGCAAAATTCACCTATTACCAACACCCGTAATTACCTCACCTCGCAGATGGTTAAAAAAAGGAATTATCCAAACTACTATTTTGAATCAAATTATTGTCATTGCTTATTTACTCGGTATTTCCCCAACCCAAATTCGTAATTGGTACTCTTCCCCAAAATCCTAGAGAATTTTTATGCTTATTACCTTGTTATCAGAAATAGATTTTGCTGTAATTCAAGAATCTGTTAAAGTATCTTCTCCCAATCTTCAAGAATTTTTACAGAATGCTTTACAGTGGATTAATAGCCTTGGTGCTATAGGAGGAATAGTATTTATTGGCATCTATATTATAGCTACTCTAGCTTTTTTACCGGCTGCACTGCTGACATTGGGTGCTGGGGTAATTTTTGGTGTAATTTGGGGTTCTATATATGTCTTTATTGGGGCTACATTAGGTGCTATAGCAGCATTTTTAGGAGGACGTTATTTAGCGCAAGGTTGGGTAAAAGAAAAAATATCTAGTTACAAAAAATTTGCCATCATTGATAAAGCAGTTAGTAAAGAAGGATTAAAAATTGTCCTATTAGTTCGACTTTCTCCCCTCTTTCCCTTCAATTTATTAAACTATGCTTTCGGAATTACTAGTGTTTCTTTTCAAGACTATTTAATTGGTTCAGTGGGGATGATTCCTGGAACAATTATGTATGTTTATTTTGGATCTTTAGTAGGAGATATAGCCTTAATTGGCAGTAAAAATCAAGCTGGAAACATCATCCTCCACTGGGTAATTCAAATCATGGGTTTGATAGCAACAATTGCTGTCACAGTTTATGTCACGAAGATAGCTAAGAAAGCTTTAAAAGATGAGAACTTATAAAAATTCAAAAATTCTTTGTTTTTTATTTCTCAATAATTTTAGTAATTTTGTTAAATATAAAACCGATAAATTTCTGATGATAATGTATTTATAAATAACAGATCATATAATCAAAAACATAGTTTATACTTAACCATTCAGAGGTAATACTAATGTCAACTTCAGAATCTCCAAGAGTCACAATTCGTCCCATGGATGAGTATAATCAAAAACTCCTCAAAAATGTTCATCCAGATAATTGGGTAAATCCCCAAAGGGCTGATTGTTATGATTTAGTAGTAATTGGTGGGGGAACTGCGGGTTTAGTTGTCGCTGCGGGGGCTGCGGGATTAGATTTGGGTTTAAAAGTAGCATTAATTGAAAAAAATCTCATGGGAGGAGATTGTTTAAATTTTGGTTGTATTCCTTCTAAATGTTTAATTCGTTCTTCTCGTGTAGTTGAAGAAATCAGAAAAGCCAAAGATTTAGGGATTAATATTTCTCAGAAATTTGATGTGGATTTTGCCACAGTTATGGAGAGAATGAGACGCATTCGGGCGAGTATTAGTCATCATGATTCTGTGGAAAGATTTAAAAGTTTAGGAATTGATGTTTTTTTAGGTGATGGTAAATTTATAAACAAGAATACTATAGAAGTTGATCAGCAAACATTAAAGTTTAAAAAAGCTGTCATTGCTACCGGTGCGAGGGCTGTTAAACCGAAAATTCGGGGAATTGAAGCAGCAGGTTATTTAACCAATGAAACTGTTTTTTCCCTAACTCAGAAACCCGAAAAATTAGCAATAATTGGTGGTGGACCTGTTGGCTGTGAATTAGCACAAACATTTCAGCGTTTGGGTTGTGAAGTGACATTATTTCATCGAGGTTCACATATTTTAAATCAGGAAGATTCGGAAGCAGCGGAGATTTTGCAAAAAGTTTTAATTGATGAAGGTATTCGTTTAGTATTAAATTGTCAATTAGAAGAAGTTGTTACAGTTACGGAAGGAAAACGCCTATATTTTTCTGTGAATAGTGAACGAGATTCGGTGACAGTTGATGAAATATTAGTTGGTGCGGGACGGGATCCAAATGTGGAAAATTTGAATTTAGAGGCAGTGGGTGTAGAATATGATCAAACCTGGGGTGTAAAAGTGAATGATTATTTACAAACCACAAATCCGAAAATTTATGCCGCTGGTGATATCTGCATGAATTGGAAATTCACTCACGCGGCAGATGCGGCAGCGCGAATTGTGATTAAGAATACTCTATTTTCGCCCTTTGGTTGGGGACGATCTAAACTCAGTAGTTTGGTTATGCCTTGGGTGACATATACCAGCCCGGAAATTGCTCATGTGGGGATGTATGCAAATGAGGCAGAAAAATTAGGTATAAAGATAGAAACTATTAAGATTCCTTTTAAAAGTATAGACCGAGCGATCGCTGATCATGAAGAATCTGGTTTTTTAAAGATTCATCACAAAAAAGGATCAGATCAAATCCTCGGTGCAACCATAGTTGCTAATCATGCAGGAGAGATGATTTCGGAAATTACTACAGCTATTGTTAATAATATTGGTTTAAGTAAACTGAGTAGTGTAATTCATCCTTATCCCACCCAAGCGGAAGCCATTAAAAAAGCCGCAGACGCTTATCGCAAGACTTTACTCACACCAAAAACTAAGCAATTATTGGGATTTTTAACCAAGTTTTCCTAAATTTGAAAGTTTCAGATCTCCGACTTCTCTAAGAAGTCGGGGATCTTGTTCTTGAAGAAAATATTCATGGTAAAATTCATGAAGAAAGAGAAAAAAATGAACCATCTACGCCAGAATTATCAGGACATCAAACAAAATGGAATATAAGTCTCTGGCTATTGTCAGCAGTATCGTTATATTTGGAATTCTGGAAACCTTAGTTCCTTTCTTTCAATATCGTCAAAATCCCATTAAAAGAGTTATTCACAATTTAATTTTGGGGTTAATAAATTTTTTGGTGGTTAATTTAACTGTTATTTTAATCTTAAATTCTCTCTGGAAACCAACTTTATGGCGGGGATTATTTTATGATATTAATTTACCCTGGTTACATTTTATTCTCTCTTTTTTATTGCTTGATTTGTATATGTATACGTGGCATAGATTAATCCACACTTGGGGTTTTGCTTGGCGTTTTCACAAAGTCCATCATACAGATAGATGGATGAATATATCCACAGCTTACCGCTTTCATACAGGAGAAGTTATTGTTGCCAATATTCCTAAAATTGGGTTAATTTATCTGTTGGGAATTACACCAAATGCTTGGATATTATATGAATCTTTATTTGCGGTATCATTAGTTTTTCATCACAGTAATTTTGCCTTACCTTTTAAAATAGATAAATTCCTGAGTTATTTTATTGTTACACCTAATTATCATCGCGCTCATCATTGTCAATTAACAAAATATTTAAATAGTAATTATACAAGTTTATTAACTATATGGGATCTAATTTTTCAATCTCGTTATTATCCGCCCCAACCAGAAACTATCCAATTAGGTATATCGGAAGAAACCAGAGATCTTAATTTTATCAGTTTATTAAAATTACCGTTTGTGTCTGTTAATAAACACAATTGATAGGATCAGAGAACGGAATTCAAAAGTAAAACATTAAGAAACTTATCCAAAGATGCAGAAGCTGATTTAAGATTAAAATTAATGAGCTAAATTGTTCAATTTGGAGTTTTTCGCTGTGTTAAGTTCACCTTTACCCACAATCAACGCCCTCAAACAACCTACCAGTGATGCTTGGGTAGAGCAAGCGATCGCTAACCTTGATATTATCTTACTAGATCACTCCCACTGTGAACGCAAAGCCGCAGGAGTAGCATTAAATATGATGTTTCGCTATCCCTCTAATGCTAAAATGGTGAGAGAGTTAACAGCGATCGCTCGTGAAGAACTAGAACACTTTGAACTCGTCAATCAATGGCTAGAACGCCGTAACATCAAACTAGCAGCCCTATCCGCACCCCCCTACGGTGCAGGGTTAAAATCCCAAGTTCGGGGACAAGAACCCCAGAGATTTTTAGACTCCTTACTCGTCACCGGTTTAATAGAAGCCCGTAGTCATGAACGCTTAGGACTCCTAGCTGCTAACTGTCCCGAACCAGAATTAGCCGCATTTTACCGCAGTTTAATGGCATCAGAAGCCCGACATTTTGGGATGTATTGGGTTTTAGCTGACACCTATTTTGACCGAAAAATCGTCATGGACAGATTAGACGAATTAGCAGAGGTGGAAAGTCAATTATTATCAACCTTACACCCAGAACCAAGAATACATAGTTAGTCAGTTTTTGCCGGAGTATTTAATCATATTTACTGGTTAAAATTCCTCAAACTTTGCGTCTTTGCTCCTTTGCGCCTTTGCGCGAAACATAATTTAACTGTAAAATAGAAAAAAACCCCGGAGGTAGAATTACGGTTTACGCACGTCCCCTAGCCAGATTAATCGAACAGTTGCAACGGCTACCCGGAGTTGGTCCAAAAAGCGCCCAACGTTTAGCTTTGCACATCTTAAAAAGACCAGAAGCAGAGGTAGAGGCTTTAGCCCAAGCACTTGTTGACGCGAAAAAACAGGTAGGTTTATGTAAAGTTTGTTTTCACCTTTCATCAGATCCAGTCTGTGAAATTTGTCGTCACCCTCAACGAGATAATACAACTATTTGCGTAGTTGCAGATTCCCGTGATGTGATTGCCTTAGAAAAAACCCGTGAATTTAAAGGTAAATATCATGTTTTATGTGGTGTAATTTCCCCTATGGATGGTATTGGACCAGAACAGTTAACCATTCAAGCTTTAGTGAGACGAGTCAGCGAACAAAAACCCCAAGAGGTGATTTTAGCCATTAGTCCCAGTATCGAAGGGGAAACCACAACATTGTATATCGGTCAATTACTAAAACCATTTACTAAAGTAACTCGTATTGCCTTTGGTTTACCCGTCGGTGGTGATTTAGAATATGCTGATGAATTAACTTTAGCCAGAGCATTAGAAGGACGCAGAGAACTAGATTAAAAGTAGCAAATTTCATTACCAAAATGTTTTTTACCAATTCCTTAGAAAATCAACTTCAAGAGTGTAACAATACCATTAACGTTCAACCAAATAATGTTAATGCTTATGTTCGTCGAGGCATGGTTTATTTTAAATTAGGAAAAATTACCGAATCAATTCAAGATTTTGATCAGGCAGAAAAGTTAGATATTCAAATTACTCCTTATCTTTGGCAACGCGGGTTAAGTTATTATTATGCAGAACGATTTGCTGAAGGGGCAAAACAGTTTGAAATAGATTTAACTGTTAATGCTCAAGATGTGGAAGAAACAGTCTGGAGATATCTTTGCATAGCTAGATTATCCGGTGTTACAGAAGCTCGTAATTCTTTATTACCTGTGAAAAATGATCCGCGAAAAATCATGAAGTCTGTCTATGATTTGTTTGCAGGTAATTGCACAACAGATGATGTTTTGAATGTGGGAAAATTGGCAGGATTAAAAGGTAAGTTTTACAGTCATCTTTATTTGGGTTTATATTATGAAGCTGAGAATAATTTAGAGTTAGCGCAGGAATATATAGTTAAAGCGGCTGATGAGTATAAAATTGATGATTATATGTGGTATTTAGCCGTAGTGCATAAGCAGTTACGGAAATGGGAGTAATATATGAAATACAGTAGGGCTGATTCCTAGTAAAGATAGAATTTTCGCTATTGGTTGTATGAATGAATTGGGCGCCGTGTTATACTTAAAGAATTCTGCATATTCTTTAGTTTACATAAACAAAATTATACATTCACAGAGAAAAAAGAGACAAGATAATGCAAAAAATGAAACAGAGCCTGCTCAGTATAAGTATACGCTCTTTTGTATTTTTTTATGTAGTATCAGCTATAGTTATTATATTGGCTGGATTTTTCATAAAAAATCATAGAGAAATAGAAGAATATAAACAAGTAGTTTTATGGTATGAGAACTTATCAGGAGATAACCCTGATAGCGAAAAATCTGAAAATTTAAAAAAATTTGAGAATTTTTTGAAAATAAAGGACATCTACCAAAAACTTTCATCAGATTACTCAAATTTTAACATAATAATTCCTAAAGGAACTGCCGATAGAATAAAGTCTGAAGAAGCACCTGAAGAGGGAAATACGGCGACATGGGCAATAGGTAAGACAAAAGAAAATGATTTAATCGTTTATTATAATAATGTCCTCAAAAGTAATTTTAATAAATTAGCAATACAAAATAATTCAAATCAAAATGATAATCAAAAGGAGGAGAATGATCGAGTTTTTCTAATTTTTACAGATATAATGACAAATACAATTCCAAAGAAAATTCAATCAATAAAACCAAAAAACAACAATAATGATTTAGACAGATTTGGGCAAGCGATGATCACATACTTAACTAATGGAAAGTCTTCAGAGTTAATACCTTATTTAAGAATTAATAGTGTATACATTACTAACCTGAACACAGGAATCATGATATCATATCCATTTATTAAGCAGGGTTACCCGTCTGCCATATTTGAAGATAGACCTTGGTATAGAGCTAGTCAAGGAAAATATTATTCGGATTTTGTATATAATAATAATAATGAGGCACTAGGTCTTACCGGTATTTATATAGATATAAATGACGCAAAGAAGACAAATAATCCCAATGCAATAAGAACATTGTGGTACAAATTTGAAGGGGACAAGAATCAACAATATATCTTGTGTGTTGATTTATTTTTTGATAAAAGTAGTCAGTTTTCACAAACATTATCTTGGGTGGATTTATTAAAGCAATCTGTAGAATTTTTACCAGCTATACCGCTAAATAATAGTAATAATCGTTTTCTAGAATTACTTCTCATAACTTTATTGATGGCTTTAGCTATAGAAATTAAAGGTAAATCTATTATATTAAAAAGTTTTAGGATTTATGCAAATACTAAATTACCAAATATTATACTGAAGCGCGATGATAGCAACACACATTATGCTAGTCAAAATGGAAAAAATATAGAAATTACTTTTCAAGGAGAAATTAAAAACACCAAAGAGAAGGAATTAACAACAGCAAAGGGATGGAAAATTGATTCTAACATACAAATTAGTGCTGCCAAAACTGATAAAAACATAAATCAAAACATATACACTCATACTTATGTATTCAAGAATAATTATGATCTTGATATAAATAGTGACAAACTTAAATATAGATGTGTTGAAGCTTGGAATGTTATATTATCAGGATTTGAAGATGAAAATATAGGACATTTTATAGTTACATGGAGTAACAAAAATACAACAAATCTTGCAAAGTTAATAGATATACAATTTGTGACTTATAAGCCAGAATATAATATTTATTGTGAAAGTATTAAAAGGCAGTTACAACAACATTTGTTAGCAAGTGACAAGAAAGAGTTTATACCCATATTAACTACTGATTATATTAAACCAGAAGACATTCATCCGTATTTTAAAAAAATAAAGAGTTTTGAAAAATTATTGCTTAATAGTTCGTATTTAAAACAAGGAAGAATTCCTGTTTTAAGTATAGAAGATTTAATAGAATTATACAAACAACCAGATGACAAAGTTTATGCAATATGCACGTTAAATTTTTTAAAACAGCTATTAAAATATGATCTATTGCAAAAATTTCTTGAAGTTCCTGTAGAAGAAAGATATTTTATGGAACACAAATTAGATGAATTTAGAGATTTTTATAACGGTCAAGACAGTGAAGATCAATCATTTTTAAAAAATCAATCCCAGCTAAAAATTATAACTTATGTAGAAAATTCTAATAATATAATTCATCAACAAGATGATTTTTGTATTATTGAATGCGATAATATGCCAAACCTTGTAGCTTATAGTTTCACAGATGACCAAAATGATGAAAATATTGGCTGGATAAGTTCGCGGGAGGTGGATTTTAAATTTTATCATGAGTTATTTCATGCACAAAAAACTGCTTCATCTGGCATAACCAAAAATGTAGAAAATTACTTAAATCAATAAAGGTATTTATTAACATACTAAGCACTTCTTATTTTATTGGTGATTTTCCTAGCCCCACACCCTATTGCCTGTGTAATTTCCGTACCAACATCTCCATTGGCGTAACAATCATGCTACTATACCGAAGCATTAGAATTTGTTGAACGCTTAATTAACTGTAACGAACCGGCTTTAAAAATTACTGTCTATATAAATCGTGAGTCAGCTTTTAGAAATTAATGCGACGATAAACTTCACCAAGGGGGACTTCTACATTTAAACTATGTACTAATATAGACTGATCAGGATGATCATAAACTTGCCATTGCCAGCGAACTGCTTGCAGCAGCGCTAGTTCCCTCCGGGACGCTCCGCGAACGCTATCGCTACTATCATCAAGTTTGTGATAATGCTCAATATAGGGTTCAGTTTGGCTAACTAGTAGATATTCGCAAAAGCTAGGAAGTGAGCGATATTTTCTAAATTTATCACCCCTATCATAACCTTCAGTAGAGGGTGATAAAACTTCTACAATTACCAGAGGATTGAGAATTTCATCGGTGCGCTCACCGTTCAATTGTGGTTGTCCGTCTACTACCATTAAATCAGTGTAAGTTCCACAGTTGTATTCGGGAATCCAAACGCGCAAATCGCTATTATATAAGCGAAAATTGCTATCTCTGAGCAAAAATCCCAAGTCAACTAACAGGTTACTAGCGATCGCACTATGAACTTCTGAACCTCCAGCCATAGCGATAATTTCTCCGTTCCGATATTCATGTCTTTCGGCTGCGGTTTCCTCCATCACTCGATACTCATCTGGAGTGAAGTGAGTTGTTGTTATATCCTGAGTAATATTGGCGGGACTGGTTTGAGTAATAACCACGATCAAACCTCACGAATAATTGGTTTTATTTTAAGATAGTTCTTCCTTATCAATTTTATGATAACAAATTTTAAATCAATTGTCAAGCCCCAAATACAGTTTTTCGCGATCGCTATTCTGGGTAAAGGAAAAATTCATCCCTAAGATTCTTTGATCCCCCTTTATCAGTTGTTACATACAGTCCTAAACTGTAGATGAGAGTGAAAGGCAGTTGGGAGAAATTTTGTGAAAAAAGTTTTAGCAATTATTCTGGGTGGGGGTGCGGGTACCCGACTTTATCCGTTAACTAAACTCCGCGCCAAACCAGCAGTACCAGTGGCCGGGAAATATCGTCTCATAGATATCCCTGTTAGCAACTGCATCAATTCCGAAATATTCAAAATCTACGTCCTGACTCAATTTAACTCAGCCTCTCTGAATCGTCACATCGCCCGTGCTTACAACTTCAGTGGGTTTAGTGATGGGTTTGTAGAAGTGTTAGCAGCACAACAAACCCCAGAAAACCCCAACTGGTTCCAAGGTACGGCTGATGCTGTGCGTCAGTACATCTGGATGTTACAAGATTGGGATGTAGAAGAATTTTTGATTCTTTCCGGTGATCACCTTTACCGCATGGATTACCGGCAGTTTATCCAGCGACATAGAGATACAAATGCTGATATTACACTTTCCGTCATTCCCATGGATGATCGTCGAGCCTCCGATTTTGGCTTGATGAAAATTAATGAATCGGGTAGGGTAATTGATTTTAGCGAAAAACCCAAAGGTGAAGCTTTAGCACAAATGCGTGTTGATACCACCATATTGGGATTGACAAAAGAACAAGCCGCATTACAGCCATATATCGCCTCCATGGGGATTTATGTCTTTAAAAAAGATGTTTTGATTAAGTTGTTGAAACAATCTTTAGAACAAACTGATTTTGGCAAAGAGATTATTCCCGAAGCCGCTAAAGATCACAACGTTCAAGCCTTCTTATTTGATGACTACTGGGAAGATATTGGGACAATTGAATCTTTTTATGAGGCTAATTTAGCCCTGACTAAACAACCACTACCTCCTTTTAGCTTCTACGATGAAGCAGCACCAATCTATACTCGCGCTCGTTATTTACCACCTTCTAAACTGCTGAATTGCCAAATCACAGAATCTATGATTGGTGACGGTTGTATTTTGAAAGATTGTCGCATTCAACATTCAGTTTTGGGAGTGCGATCGCGCATAGAATCAGGATCTGTAATTGAAGAAACCCTGATCATGGGCGCTGACTATTATCAACCATCTGTTGAAAGACAATGCAGTTTAGAGGAAAATGATATTCCCGTCGGTATTGGTACAGACACCATTATTCGCCGTGCCATCATTGATAAAAATGCCCGCATTGGTCACAATGTGAAAATTATCAATAAAGACAACATCCAAGAAGCAGAACGAGAAAAGCAAGGCTTCTACATCCGTAGCGGCATTGTTGTTGTTCTCAAAAATGCTGTAATTCCTGATGGTACAATCATTTAGTTAGTAGTGATTGGTAATTGGTAATTGGTAATTGGTAATTGGTAATTGGTAATTGGTAATTGGTAATTGGTAATTGGTAATTGGTAATTGGATGATTTATCTTTCTTGTTCCCTATTCCCTATTCCCTATTCCCTATTCCCTATGACTAAATTAATTTTGCTAATTGGTCTTCCTGGTAGCGGTAAATCAACCCTAGCAAAACAATTATTGACAGAATGCCCCCAGATGCAGCTAATTTCCACAGATGCTATCCGGGGGCAGCTTTTTGGTTCAGAAGCAATTCAAGGACCTTGGCTGCTAATTTGGCGGGAACTGGAACAACAATTGCAAACAGCCATAACCGCAGATAAAGGGGTTATTTTCGATGCTACCAACGCCCAAAGGAAAAATCGCCGGGAAGTGATTACCCTAGCCCGTAATTGTGGCTTTAGTTATATTATGGGGGTTTGGGTGAGAACTCCAGTTTGGCTATGTTTAGCAAGGAATCAAAGCCGGACTCGCCAAGTTCCTGAAGAGATAATTCTCCGAATGTCCCGTCAACTCCGGGATGCTCCCCCCAGTAAAGAAGAAGGAATAGATGAACTTATTTTCTGTTCATCATGGCAAGAGTACGGGAATTGCGCCAGTACATTCAGCAAGAACCACACTTAATTTTGGCAATTGTTTGTTAGTTTAACATCAGAATCTTTTGCCTGGCACTAGTAGTCTGTCAAATTTATTTTGACGGGTTTTTGGTAGTGCGGGCATCTTGCCTGCTAGTAGTCTATCAAATTTATTTTGACGGGTTTTTGGTAGTGCGGGCATCTTGCCCGCTAGTAGTCTATCAAATTTATTTTGACGGGTTTTTGGTAGTGCGGGCATACTATGGCTAACGCCACGCTGCGCTATCGACAAGCTCAGTACAAGTCTTGCCCGCGTGAGCGAGACGCTCACACTACAGTCCATCATTTTTATCTTGACAAACTACTAGTACCGCAGGAAGTCAAAAGTAATATTCAGCAAGCTTTTTGGCGATTAAGAATGGTTGGTTTATTTGCGCCGTGCTGTACTAGACCAAATAAAAGGAAACAGACCACAGAAAAAACTCAGCCCCCACAAAGGTTGATTAATAGTAAATTTCATATCTTAGAAAAAAAACATAACCTAAATTTATACAGGAGGCTAGTAGATGGCTGCAACCGACTTTAAAGACTATTATGCAATGTTGGGAATTAGTAAAACTGCCACTTCAGAAGAAATTAAACAAGCTTTTCGCAAACTAGCCCGTAAATTTCATCCTGATGTTAACCCCAATAACAAACAGGCTGAAGCCAAATTTAAAGAAGTTAATGAAGCCTACGAAGTATTATCAGACCCAGATAAACGCAAAAAATACGATCAATTTGGTCAATATTGGAAACAAGCCGGTCAAGGTTTTCCCGGTGGTGGTCCTGGGGATATGGGCGGAGTTGATTTTGGTCAATACGGCAGTTTTAATGACTTCTTAACTGAATTATTTGGTGGTGCAGGTCCTGGCAGCGGACGACAAAGTTACTCTTATCGAACTTCTCCAGGTAGACCAGGTGGCGGTTTTAACGATTTTGGTCTTCAAGATGGCGGTGCTGGTGGTACACAAGATACAGAAGCTGTAATTATTTTAACTTTTGCCGAAGCATTTTCCGGTGTTCAAAAACGGTTTAGTTTAGGCAGCGAAACTATTGATGTGCGTATTCCTGGTGGCGCTAAAACTGGGACTCGTCTACGGGTGAAAGGAAAAGGCCAAATTAACCCCATGAGTCAACAACGGGGAGATTTATACTTAAAGGTAGAATTACAACCCCATACTTTTTTCCAACTTGAAGGGGACAATCTGGTTTGCGAAGTCTTAATTACCCCTGATGAAGCCACATTAGGTGCAGCGATAGATGTGCCTACACCCGATGGTAATGTTAGTGTCAAATTACCTGCGGGAGTCCGTTCTGGTCAATCTCTGCGCTTACGTGGTAAGGGTTGGCCTGTAGCTAAAGGCGGACGAGGTGATCAATTTGTGAAAGTAGCGATCGCTCCCCCAAAAAACCTCACACCCCAAGAGCGGGAATACTATGAAAAAATCCGAGCTATCCGTACCTATAACCCCCGTAGTCATTTAGCACAAGTTAAATTGTAAAGATTACTGAGGGTATTCCGTAAACAACGATCTATAAATGTTATTTTCTATTGCTTGTAGGATTTTCACCATTTTATGATTTATGCTATCCCTGTGCCTTAAATAATCGCCTCTGAAAGCCTTCTGCAATAGTCATAAATTTTACCGATAATTACCGAATTACTTAAAAATCACTGAGTTCCTTTTGCATCAAGGCTTTAATTCCCCTTTGGATCTCAAAATCAGCAAACGGACAGTATGTAAAGCTTGCCTTTAAAGTTACATTTCCTGTACAATCACAAGTGTATGCTCAAGTCTTTGTCGGTCTATACACAAAATAGTTAGTTAGGGTTTGCTGAATAAGTACCCAAAGCGAACCTAGTAGTTCCTCAAATTTATTTTGACGGGTAATGATCGGAAAAAACTTCTGTTTTTCCCTGCCCTACTCCCCGTGCCCCTCTTCTCCCCCTGCTTGCCTTTACCCGTCATTTTTGGATTGACAGACAATATCTTGTGAGGAGTAATATTTTGAAGATAAAAAAGCATTCTATTAGGCTAGTCAATTATTTCAGACATTTTGTCTACTTGAGTTTATGGCTAACCTTACCAAGCTTACTGCTGGGAACAACTATCTCAGTTAATTCCGCATCTGCGGCAGATGACATGGTAGCAGCAAATCTCAATAATGACTTAATTACAGATAAAACTGCAACAACCACTTCTTTAGCCGATACCAAACGAGTATTCACAGCCGCAGACTTAAAACCAAAGGTTGAATCTACTCCTGGGCAAAAACAACTAATTGCCCAAAATGCTGACAGTGATACCAATGATCTCAATAAAATCCGTCAAGAGTTATTAGTTGAACCCCTAATCAAGGCTAAAATCGTCAAGCCTAAGCCAACTTACGCACCAGGACTCAGTTTTGCCGGTACTAGTGCCTTCGGAGCTAACATGGGTGACGCTTTCATAGGAGCAACAGGGGCAACCGCTGGTACGAGAGGTAACCGTCTAAGAGATATAGACGGAAGTATCGGCCTCGGTGTTGGTTTAGGTAACTCCCAAAAAACAGTTGGTCTGGAATTGTCCTTCAACAACGGTAGTATCAAAAGATTTGGTAGCAATGGCAGTTTTAACCTCAAAGCTCACCGCATTGTCTATGCCAAAGGAACTAATCAAGTTGCTGTAGCTGCCGGCTGGAGAGCTTTTGCTCAGTATAAGACTAAAGCTAGTCGTGAACCTCTTAGACCGTCCACCGCCTATGGTGTGGTAACAACTTACTCCCTGTTAAAGCCTAATGATCCTGTTAATAAAATGCCTATCTCCTTCTCATTAGGGGTTGGGGGCGGCGACTTCCGCCAAGGTGATGACAGTACGGGTGTATTTACTGGAGTCGGTGTGCAAGTTCATCCCCAAGTAGGTGTGGGTCTAGGTTGGAGTGGAGTTGGTTTGAACATTGGGGCTTCCTTTATTCCTGTACCGACTTTACCCTTAACAATTACAGCCCAAGGTGCTGATCTAACAGGTAACAGCACTGGTGGCACAGTTTTTGCCTTAAGCATAGGTTATGGTTTCAATTTTTTACCTAAATAAACACCTCAATATTTAAGTAAGTAGGTTGGCGTTGAAAATTGTCGTCATAGCAAGAGGCAAGAGGCAAGAGGCAAGAGGCAAGAGTAAAGAAGTTTTCAGCGATTTTACATTTCTTTACACAGTTTGGTTTTATTGTGTTCACCTACTTAATCATCATGTTGACAATCAGAAATTTCCTTTTTTCCCTCAGTCTCAGTCCTCTATTGGCACTGGCTTGGCAATTACCAAACCAAGCCCAAAATACCAGTGGTACAGCCGGCACTAACAGTGGTGCTAGTACTGGGGTTTCAGAAACTAGCACTGTCTCCAATCCTCCAGTAATATCAACACCAACAGAACAGACCATCACTTCTACCATAGTACCAGGTGTTTCTTTCGGCATTACTACTGGTGTTTCCACAACAGGTGAACTATCGGCAATTAGTACAACGATTCCAGTTTCAACAGCGACCGTAGCATCAACTTCAAGTAGCGTCACTGTGACAAACAGTGCAACGGGAAACTCTGTTGTGATCACTCTTCCACCGCAAGTTCAGGTTGCTGTGAATCAGTCGGCTGCTGCTATTATTCAGACTCTTAGTACAACAGGCGGTGGTGGTGCTAACGTTGTTTCACTGCTGACAGGCGGTGCTGGATCACAAGCAGCAGCAGTTGCCCTGACAGACAGTTTAACTACTGCGGGTATTTCCCCACAAAAAGCACAGGCATTAGTCGCAGCCCTGGATGGGTTGTTTGGTTCTACTAAAGCTTCCTTATCAAATCTGCCTATAGCTCAAGCAACATCAGGACAGCTAGTAGCTAGTAATAAAGCTTTGAAACCTATTCTTGTTATTGCTCAATTTGGTGCAGCAATAAATGTAGATATCAACAAGCTGAACGATGCCATTGTTGCCTACAATGGCATTATTCTCACCAGCGAGGCAGAAAATCTCAGGAAACTTTATAAGGATACCGATTTCGTTGGTATTGCTAAAGTTCTCAAAGAATTAAGAACGTCAATTCAATAAGACTCCATCACAAAAGTATCACCAAATAGAACGAAAGGCACGGAAGCCACTTGGCTTTAGAGGGTGTTTGAAAAGTTATGGTTGATGTATCAAATATTTTTTACCCCACACTACCCCTCCCCTTGTAACGGGGAGGGAACTGGATTTTTATTGTTTCCCCCCTTTACAAGGGGAAAGGGGGGTAGCAATGTGATGAAAATTACGGAATACCACTTTTCAAACACCCTCTAAAGCCAAGTGGCTTCCGTGCCTTTCGTTCTATTTGGTGATACTTTTGTGATGGAGTCTTATTGAATTGACGTTCTTAATTCTTT
>NZ_JAQMTJ010000308.1:0-33298 GCF_028330815.1 Dolichospermum lemmermannii CS-548 | reverse complement strand
TTCTTTCGCTTATCTATTGACCTCTCCAGGTGGTGTGCATTCTTATTGCTTCTTATTGAGAATAGATTTTGATGACATTTTTGGTGATTTACTGTTTCTCAAATGCCTTTTTTCACTTTATCTGTTTGTTTTGATGCTCCATTTGATTTTCATCTCCGTAATTTCCCTCTGTAACATTTTGGGGTGCGGAATGTGGGTTTGAACGGCGTATAGGTGCATTTAGTCAGGATTTACAAGTAAAAATTAATAAGTTGTCTGTGGAAGATTTGGAGAATTTAGGTTTAGCGTTGTTAGATTTTACCAGTAAAGCTAATTTGGTTATCTGGTTGAATAATCAAGCGAGTTCAGTTGATTAAATCCATCACTTTTTCCTTTGCAACCAACCAAATACTTCCTCAACTGTGATTATTAAATTCACTCCTTCTACAACTGGTAATATATCTGTTCCAGTTAATAAATCTGGTAAACTATGAGGCTGATAAACTAAAATTGAACGCTCATTTGGATCAAGCAACCATCCAAGTTTTGTACCATGTTTAATACAATGTAAAATATTGCCAGTTACCTTGGTTTGACTTTGAGCGAGTGACAGAATTTCAATTACCCAAGCTGGTGCAAAATTAATCCCACTGCTAATAATGTCACCGCTTTCATCTAATGGTATTTGATTATTATCAATAACTGCAATATCAGGAACTACGGAACGATTACCACAGCTACACCGCAGTTCGGGAAATGCTTCATAATCACTTGTTGCTGTGTCAATTACTGCAACTAATCTTTTTTGTAATAAACTATGTTTACCTCCGCCCATAGGTTTTTGAATTGCTTCTGTGTTAATATATTCCCATGCTGGTGACTCATCAATAAAACCCAGTTTTAAGAATTCTTCTATGGTAATGATTTTTGCCAGAAATGTTGTTGTCATTTATTTGGACTCAGAGGATAACTGTTGCTGTTTTACCCAATTTCTAAAGGCTTTAAGTGTCGCATTTCTCCCTGCGGTTTTACTTTGTTGAAGATATTGGGGAATTACTGCAATTAAAGGTAAATTAGGAAAATTAAAACTTGACTGAGATTCTAGATAATTCCCATCTTGTAAGATATTTATGCTTAAATTACTATTCTCAAAACGCCATAATTCTGGAACTTTTAAGGCTTGATAAATATTTGCATGAGTGCGGGAAGTAATATCAATTTCTAAGGCTAAATCTGGTGGAGGATCTATTGTTAGATCTAATCGCTTTTTTCCTCGAATTAAAGCTTCATTTTTAATATAAAAACATTGATCAGGTTCTATCCCTTTTTCCATAAATTGATTTTTAAATGTGGTAGAACCAAGACATCTAAATTCAATATCTAATTCTTCCAATAAAGCCTTAACTAAATCACTAATAATTTCTTTATCAAATTGATGTTCTGCTAAAGGATTTATAATTTCTAATATCCCTTTGTCATAAGCAATTCGCGCTGCACGATGTTCTCCTAATTCTTCAAGAATAGTTTCTAATTCTGTCCAGGTGACATCTTGCAATATTACTGTTTGTCCTGGTGGTACATGGATGCGCTTTAATTCTAACAACATCTTTTCCACTCCTTGTTATTTAAACTTAATTTGATTATACTTGGGAATATTAATTCTGATTTCATGAATTATTATAACCAACCTCGTAACCAATAAATAAAAGTACCAATATATTCTTTTAATGCACTTGTGAATTGGTTTAAATTTTCAGTATCAGGGAGTAAATTGAGAATTGCGGCTTTTGGAGTGCTGGTAAGTTCTTGAAATTCACCTTGACTAACAAGAAAATCGGTTGGTGTGGGAATGACATCCATACCTTGACGGTGAAAAATTTTGAGCGATCGCGGCATATGGGCTGCTGAGGTAATTAATAATACTTTTTTGATTTGACGAGCTTCAAGAATTTTACGGACATTGACAGCATTATCATGAGTATTGAAAGAATCAGGTTCTTGAATAATTGCTGTTGCTGGAACACCAATAGATGTGAGAATATTTGCCATATCTGCTGATTCTGGCGAACCACTACCGCGCCAATCAATCCGGCCACCACTAAGGATAATTATAGGGGCTTTTTTCTGAAAATAAAGTTGTGCGGCATAAATTACGCGATCGCCGGCTTCACTTAAATCTACTGTCACCCGTGGCCAAGTTGCTGATTTAGTTGCACCACCTAAGACTACAATGGCTTCAGCATTGGGGATTTGAGTAGCGGGGATATTTTGCCATTCTAGGCTGCGTACCAAGGATTTAGCCACCCAAGCATTACTACATATTAGCAACAAAGCTAAAGATAAAGAAATAGCTATAGTCGCAATCCGGGGACGTTTCCGTAAAGTTACTAAAGCCACTATTAAACTCACACTTGCCAATCCCAAAGGGTAAAAAAATAGTGGTAGGATTTTAGATAAATATAAAAACATAATTAGTTAATTATTAATTACTTTTCCCAAAAGCGAAAATTGAAAGTTGCAGATTCCCGACGGAAACGTTTAGTAGGTTTTCTTTTGCGTCTTTTCGCATTTCTCTCACTGGGCTGTTCTGTCTCTTCTTCTTCCACAATCTCCTCAGATAATTGAGTTTGTAACGCTTCTTCACTGCGCCACCAACCAATTATCCAGCCACCACCAACTCCAGCAATAGCACCGAACACAATACTCACAGGGGCTGAATAACGGAGAAAAAGGCAGCCCATCATAAAAAACAACCAATATTTTAATCCAGCATCAATACCATCATTAGATGCGACAGTAGCAGGTTCAGAACTATTATCATTGGCAAATGTGAACCACCCTAAAGTAACACCACCCATAATAGCTATGAATAGACTCAGAGGAACTGAAGCATGAGCAATTCTGGAGATAATAAATAAGAATAATCCAAACAACAGTTGAGAAAGAAAGTTAGGTGAAGAAGAGAAAATATCGCCTAGCAGATTATTTTTTGGTGCCATAAGATTAGGAGTCAGGAGAAAGAATAATTATATCTCGTTCCCAGTCTCTGACTGGGAATGCTATCATGGAGGCTCTGCCTCAAATGTTATTAAAGGCAGAGCCTTTTAGAATTCATTCCCATACAGAGTATGGGAACGAGAAAAGTGTACTAACGTACACTAAAAATTTTTGGTTTGTTTTAGTCATCTTTAGATGACTTGAGCTATTAGACAGGGAATTTATTCCCTGACGGGCTATGAATTTTAGGTTAATTTGACACTTACGAGCAATGCTAAACCCTGACTTCCTAGACAAAAATTAAATCAATTCTGATAATTGCGTGTCTAGCGGTTGAGTTGTATCTACAACTGTTATATAAGGTTGTTCTTGATTTGTAAATGGTTCAGATTGCTTGATTTGGGATGCTAATAAATCAGCAGTTGCATCAGCAATATCACCAGTGCGGTTCAGCAGTCGTTCTGTGACAACTTCTAACGGTGCGGTGCAGTTGATAATATGTACAGGTAATTGATGCTGTGTAGCTTGAGAAATAGCTGCTTCCCGTAAATCCTGACGATCATATTTGGCATCTAAAATTACAGACCAACCTTGATTAGCCAGTATAATTCCTAATGCTAACAATCGGCTATAGGTTTTTTGCGTCATTTCTGGTGTGTAGATTTCATCCCCACCTTTTTCTAAGAGGGGAATTCCTGCTAAATGCTTACGCACAGCATCAGAACGGAGATGAACTGCATTGAGTTTTCGGGCTAAATATTTAGCTGTGGTACTTTTACCAGCACCAGATAAACCCGACATCAAAATCAGTTTTCCCTGTTGGGGTTTAGTATATTCCCACGCTTGAAGATAATATGCAGATGCGGTTTTTGCAGATTCTTCTTTTACCGCAGCCGGGATGTTAGGATCATCTAATAAAAAGGAATTTACCTTAGCTCGCACATAAGCCTGACGGCTTAAATATAAAGGTAATACCTGTAAACCTTCCCAGTCTCCAGTTTGCTCTACATAGGCATTTAAAAAGGCATTTCCTAAGTCTTTCCTTCCTCTGGCTTCAATATCCATGACTGTAAATGCTACGTCATACATAACATCCACAAACCGGAAAGGCTCATTGAATTCTATGCAGTCAAATAGCATAATTTTGTTATGCCAAAGAGCTATATTTCTGAGGTGTAAATCGCCGTGACATTCACAAATATAGTTATTGTCAATTCTGCTTTTAAATAGTTCTGGATGTTGGACAAAGAAGTTATCTGTATATTGTTTTGTTGCCTCAAACTGCTCTTGTGTCTGAGGTCTACCAATATAGTTTTGAGTTTGCTGATAATTCTCATCAATTGCTAATCGTATTTGTGAGACTTCCCCAAAACTACGAATATAATCGTTTGTGACTGATTCAGCATGATATTGAGCGACAACTCTTCCCAATTCTTCCAAATGACTTTCTTGCAAATTTCCACTAGCAAAAAGTTCACTAAAAAGGGTTTCTTGGGGAAATTGACGCATCTTTACTGCATATTCTACAACTTCTCCTGTTCCCCCTAAATGGTATTGTTCACCAACTAAAGTTACCGGTAGAACTTCTAAATATAATTCACCTGCACCACGTTGATTTAAGCGCAATTCTTCTTGACAAAAATGTTGTCGTTTTTCTAAGGTGGAAAAGTCTAAAAAACCAAAGTTGGCTGGTTTTTTCAGTTTGTAAGCATAATCTCCTGTGAGGAGGACATAGGAAATATGAGTTTGAATTAATTGAATTGGTTCTGTTACAGAATGAGGATAAAATCCTGGTTGTAACATTTGTGAAATTAAATTTGGGAGATTGGTTTGTGTCATTGGTTCGTTGTCAGTTGTCAGTGGTTAGTAGGGGCGAAGCATTTGGAAGATAAATTATCGGTCATTGCCAAAAATAATTCTCCAAATGCTTCGCCCGTACAGCGAAGCATTTGGAAGATAAATTATCGGTCATTGCCAAAAATAGTTCTCCAAATGCTTCGCCCGTACAGTGGTTAGTGGTAAGAGGGATTTTGATACTCTTGCCTTTTTACCACAAAAAAACCAGGGCTAACCCTGGTTCTCTTCGTTATTATTACCTGAATTTTAGCCTTTAGCACCAGCAAAAAAACTGATGTGGTAAGGTGTGCCTTTGGCTGGGTGAATCTGAACTTCACGAAGCACGGTTGTACCAGTCCACTCTAATTCAGCAATGCTGAGTTCCACTTGGGTTTTATTAGGAATAACTTGCTTGAGCAAACGTTCTACAACTTTAGCGTCAAGAACTAGAGAAATTGATTCAATCCCGTTGTGACCATACAAGTTGGCGGGAATTAATCCAGAACGGCGCAAAGCTCTGGGTTTGCTACCTTCGGGACGGGTTTTAGATTCGAGTGTGATTGCCATATAAGTTGTTAAGTTGTTAAGTTGTTAGTTGTCAGTTGTCAGTTGTCAGTTATTTTGCCAATGACCAATGACCAATGACCAATGACTAAACTGGTGTACCGTTAGGTTGTAACAGTGCGCGTTTTGGACCGTGAATAGGATCTTCAACAATGATAGTTTGATCACGACTTGCTCCCAAGGAAACAATTGCAATCGGCACTTCCATTAATTCTGCCAAGAATTTCAGATAGTCCAGTGCTTTTTGTGGTAACTCTTCCAGGGTACGACAGTGACTTGTTGACACTTGCCATCCTGGTACAGTTTTGTAAATGGGACGACAACGGGCGAAAAGACGAGCGCTGGTGGGGAAGTGTTCGCAGCGTTCACCATCAATTTCATAAGCCACACAAACATTGATTTCCTCTAGTTCATCGAGAACATCAAGTTTGGTAAGTGCCATACAATCCATGCCGTTAATGCGAACCGCATAACGACCAATAACCGCATCAAACCAACCACAACGACGTTTACGCCCTGTAGTTGTGCCAAATTCTGCACCGCGATCGCCTAACAAGTCCCCAATTCCGCCATTTAGTTCCGTGGGGAAAGGACCTTCTCCCACTCTTGTCGTGTAGGCTTTGGATACACCAATTACCCGATCTATCATTGTTGGTCCTAGTCCACTCCCCACACAAGCCCCCCCAGCGACTGGGTTGGAGGATGTGACATAGGGATAAGTTCCGTGATCTAGGTCAAGTAATGTCCCTTGTGCGCCTTCAAACAAAATATTCCGTCGTCGTAAAACCGCATCGTAGATTTTCAACGATGTATCAACGACGAAAGGACGCAAGCGTTCCGCATAACCTAAATACTCCTCAATCACTTCTTCTGGATTGAGAGGTGGCAGATTATACAGCTTTTCTAAAATGGTATTTTTATAGTTTATCGTCCACTTTAACTGCTCACGGAGTCCGTCGGTGTCCATCAAGTCTAACATCCTGATGCCTATCCGCTCAGATTTATCGGCGTAGGTAGGACCAATACCTCTACCTGTTGTCCCGATTTTATGATTTCCCCGTACTTCCTCTGATGCCTTGTCAATCATGCGATGATAGGGCATGGTGACATGAGCCGTCTGAGATATCAACAGATTAGCCGTGGAAATATTTAATTTTTCTAGTTGTTCGAGTTCTTTAATCAAGACTTGCGGATCGATGACTGTTCCACAGCCAATGATACACTCGGTTTTTGGATACAAAATACCAGAGGGGATTAAGTGCAGCTTAAACGTCTGACCTTGGACTACGATTGTATGCCCAGCGTTCACTCCCCCTTGGTAACGTACCACCACGTCTGCGGAGCGGCTGAGTAAGTCAGTTATTTTACCTTTTCCTTCATCGCCCCACTGGGCACCTATGACAATGACGTTAGCCAAGAGATTATATTAAAGGGTAAAGTTTCCACAAAGATCCATTATTAACATATTTTTAATATTTTGTCAATAAATTGGGCATAACATTATTTACGGAGTATCAATACCTTGGCCAATTTACGAGGGTGAGATGATCATGCTTTAACTATGTAATGTGCGATAAGTTAAATTTTGTAATATTCTATAATTATCGCTGTGATAATATGTATCTAAATTTATGGACTTAGAACCCGCTACGGTGCTTGGAATTTCCTTTTGTGCGGCGTTAGTTGCTATTACTGGTATGGCAATTTACACATCTTTTGGACCCCCAAGCCAGGAATTAGATGATCCCTTTGATGATCACGAAGATTAACAGATCTATTAATTTAACATGATGGTTGGCATTGTCCACCCTACATTCTAGTCAGATGGGGTAATTCATGAATTATCCCTCCCATATCTATACTTTGAAGATCTACCGATTTCCTATTGATTCTTGTAGAAACAAATTTACTATCAAATTTTCTTGAGATACATCCTCTAAGACTCAGTAGGTGATGTAGTTGCAGATGCTGGTGGTGAGATCTGTTGACTCTCAGAAGGTGCAGATTCTTCTCTCTGTTTAGTTGTATTTTCGGAGGGAATATCAGTAATAATAGGAGTTATTTTTTGTTGATTATATTGAGGAGACTCGATAGGAGTAGAGGTAGAAGTCGCTTTTTCAGAGGTTTTTTTGGTGGTTGCTCTTTGTTTTTGTATTTGCCGTTCTTGAAGTTTACGGTGACGCTGTGATCCTTTAATGGCAAAGTTAACTGAGGCTCTTACCCCTTCTCTTCCCTCTGCTGTGGGTGTTAATTTCCACTCTTGTGCAGCTTGTTGAGCGGCTTGATCTAGTTCGCTATCCCCACTGGAACGGACTAACCGAACTCGCGTAACATTACCCTGGCTATCAGTATCAATAGCGACTTCTGCATTTCCTTCTATGCCACGCTGCCTGGCTCTATCTGGGTACTTAATTTGACACTGGATACAATCCGCACGATTCAGTTTAGAATTATTTTCTATGGGAGGTTTCGGTGCGGTAGCTATTGGTGTATTTTCTGATTTTGGTTTATTCCCACTTTCATTCCCAACACCATTACCAGTACCATTACCTGTACTATTTCCAATTCCATTACCAACACCAGTACCTGAACCAGTACCGTTTCCAGTACCTAAACTATTTCTTGAGCGATCGCCTAAATTGCCTAAAATATTTTTATTCTGCGGTAACTGTGTGGAAGCGGTGGAGTTGCTAGGGATATTGTTGGAACTAGCATTAGGTTGAGTTTCTGACTTTAATGGTGTGATTTTTGTGGGTTTTGTCTGCACTTGGGGTTGAGTAGACGCTAGGGTATTTGCGTTTTCATCTAATAATTTTTGTATTGGTTTTGTTTCTACTGGGGGTGGTGTTGTCGCAGGTTCAGGAGTTGTGTTTTCTATTGGGTTAGTTTGTACAGGAGTTAATATTTTCGCTGGTTCACGATTTGTAAGTGTTTGGGATTGTTTACTGATAAGGTTAGTAGTGATTTTTAGTTGAGCCTGTTTGGTTATGGGTGCGACAGAAGACTTAATCATATTCAGGGCTGTTTCTGTTGGTGTAGAAATTCCGCCACCTTTATTTCCACCACCACCACCGGAATTTGTTTTTGCTAGGGATTTTATCTCTACTGGTAGTTGGTTTACTTCCTGGGGTATTGTTTCCAGAATTGTCACTTCAATGGGTTCTTCTCTAACTTCAGGGAATTTGAGAAAAAATTTGTTAATAGCTAAAGCTAGTATCCCAATATGTAATACCAATGAACCAATTAGACTAAAGAAAAGAAAAGTCTTTAATGCTTCAGCTTCTTTTTCGCGCTGTTCTATAGTGACACTTGAAAATTCCATATTTTCTGACTATTTATGATAATTATTTTCTTGATTTAGAATCCACTAAAAGATGATATCAACAACATCTATGCTTTTATGAATTTTTCTATTTAGGCAGGGGATAATTAATTTATTTTATTCATGGAATGGAGAATTTATGAAAATATTAAGATATTAAAGAAAAGCCATTTACCATGCTGATGATATTTTTGGTTGCACAGTGGTTACTAAATCTAATTACTAATAAAAAGACTGAGCGGGACAAAAAGCCCCGCACATTGTTAAACCATCGAATTAGATATAAATTTACTTCTTCCAGTCCTTATCAGCTTGTTCTAGGACATAAGCAGCTACATTTTCTATTTGCTCTGCTTTTAACCGACCCTTAAAGGCTGGCATAGCACCTTTACCATTAGTAACTTGATAAACAATTGCTTCAGCCGAGTACATACCGTACTTTTCCAAATCTGCTTTTTTCAGGGTTTTGGCAGCATTAACTAAATTTCTGCCACCGGCATGACAAGAAGCACAATTAGCACTAAATATTTTAGCTCCGCTGGCTGCGTCTGCGGCCAAAGCAGGACTACTGAAGGCAAAGGTGAAGATAGCTATGCCTAATAATAATACTGAGACAATCTTTTTCATCTGGTGTTCTCTCGATAACAATGTCTGAATCGGTACAAATATCCTCCCTAATTCTCATTTAATTTCGTTGCATTAGTCAAACGACAGACTGTCAAACTTGGCTGAAATAATTGAGAATTTCAGATTAATTGATTGATAGCTTGAGGGTTTAGGCAAAATGTAAACTTATATGAATTTAAATTGAAGAAGAGCAAAAAGAAATTAATAATGAAGGATAAAAGGGAAATTTGCTATATTTACCCTTTATCTTTTAAACTTCATTTTTGCTTGGCTAATTGGGTCAGATCCTTTTCTGTCACGCGACAAATCCGCCAATCTTCTAAAATATCTGCACCCATATTCCGGTAAAATGCCTGCGCTGACACATTCCAATCTAAAACACTCCACTCTAAGCGCCCACAATCCCTTTCTACAGCTATTTGGGCTACTTTGGACAAAAGTGCTTTACCAATACCTTGGCGGCGATATTCCGGCAAAACAAAGATATCTTCTAAGTAAATTCCTGGCTTGGTGAGAAATGTAGAATAATTATGAAAAAATAGGGCAAAACCTACAGCCTTACCTTCAAATTCGGCTAGGATTGCATCTACGTATTTTGGTGAACCAAATAAATGATCCTTGAGGGCTTCAGCATTGCCAATAACAGCATCAGATAGTTTTTCATATTCAGCAAGTCCCTGAATTAAGGCAAATAAGGTATGAGCATCACTGGGTTCGGCAAAACGGACAATTAAATTAGTCATTGGTCATTGGTCATTGGTCATTGGTCATTGGTCATTGGTCATTGGTCATTAGTTTACAGTTTATACTCAATGTGTCTAATTTTTTTTAACCACAGACAACTGACAACTGACAACTGTACGGGCGAAGCATTTGGAGAACTATTTTTGGCAATGACCGATAATTTATTTTCCAAATGCTTCGCCCCTACTAACAACTGACTAATGACTTATACCAACCAACCTTTTAACCGCTTGGCTATGTGGGGACGGCGTAATTTCCGCATGGCTTTACTTTGGATTTGACGGACTCGTTCGCGGGAAAGGTTAAACATATTCCCCACCTCTTCTAGGGTGCAGGGTTCACTGCTAGTGAGTCCATAGCGCAGGGAAATGACATCTTTCTCTCGTGGGGTGAGTACGTCTCCGAGAACTTCCCAAATCTCCTGACGCATCATGTTTTCGTTCATTTTGGCTTCGGGAGACTGGTTGTCTTCATCTTCTAGCAAATCCATTAATTCCGTGTCTTCTTCTTTACCGACACGGTGGTTAAGGGACAGGGCTTGACGACGCAGTTGTTGAAGTTGACGCAGTTGGTGAACTGTAATTTCCAAAGCTTCGGCCATTTCGGCCTCTGTGGGATTCCGAGCGAGTTTTTGTTTGAGTTCCCGTTGGGCTTTTTTTAGTTTATTAAGTTTCTCAACAATATGGATTGGTAAGCGAATAGTTCGGGCATCATTAGCGATCGCTCTGGTAATTGCTTGTCTAATCCACCAATAAGCATAAGTAGAAAACTTATATCCTTTATCAGGATCAAATTTTTCAGAAGCGCGGTTTAAACCCATTGCTCCTTCTTGAATTAAATCGAGAAAAGGGACACCACGATTTAAATATCGTTTAGCAATAGATACGACTAACCGGAGATTGGAGCGAATCATTTTTCGCTTGGCCACCCTACCTTGATACAAGCGGCTTTCCAGTTGTTTTTCTGTTATCTCTAATTGCGAAGCCACCTGCACCTTACTAGGCTGCGCTCCTAGTTCTAATTCCAAAGCTGCTTGCAATTCTTTGACTTCTTCTAAAAATCTCACCCGTCGCGCTAATTCTACTTCTTCATCAGGTTTGAGTAGGGGATAACGCGCCATTTCCTTAAAAAATGCGCCAACAGCATCATCATTTTCGGTTTTATTATATCCCGAGGGACGGGCTGCGGCCATGTCATCGCCATTGCGCTCTTCTGATGCCAAGTTTTCGACAATTGTAGCATCTTCATATACTACTTGATCTAAACTCTCAATTGATGGTTCTTCATGATCAGTAATATTCTCTAGTATTTCCATTGTTCCCAATTCAGCAAGATTCATAGTTTCCGTTAGAGATGGTTGCTTTGTTTGGTACATAATTTCATGACAACAGCCTCTTTCAGGCTTGGTAGTTTTCCCTTGAGGACAAATACACCCTTCTTCTCTAGCAAAATCCTCTCTTTTTAATCATTCCTCGTCTGGAATGGAAATCAGTATTTGTCCATTATTTTTAGTTCTGGCTAGATACGACCTATAATCATTAACGACTTTAGCACTCACAAAAAACTATTCTTTTCAGAAACCCAATAGACATATTCTCTATGCTTTTCTTGATTACTAAATAGGTCAAACCCCCTAAGACTAACTTTAACAAATATCAAAAACATAGAGAAAGAAGCCTATCTATCTATCTTAAATGATCTGGGGAAAAATCAGTTGCTTGTTGCCTGTAGTTTGTACATAGCTTCCGTGTAAAGGTGATAAATCACCGAAAAATGATATATATTAAATTTTCGTGTATTTTTTGCAAAGTTTTCAGGTTTGTCCGGCTGGAATCATCAGAGTAATTGAATAAATCGCCATTTTGGTACTAGAGTTATTTATCTCTCCGAAAATTTACTAAATGATCCAAATTACAAAAATGGTAACTTCTAATCCGGATAATATTTATCGTTTAAAAGCATCTCATATTCAAAAAATATTTAATATCTATCAATAGGTTGAAAAACTCTATGCCTTATTTCGTAGCTCAATCTCATGATTGATTAATAACATAATTTACTAGTTAATCAAGATGTTACAAATCACATAAAAATCTGGAAGTTTAATCACTTAATTACCTACTTACTCATGATTACTCATTACTTCGGCATATTTCTCAAGATAGGTTTTGCAGCTTGAGTATCCCAGTCGGTAAGTCAACAAAGCATTAAAAAATCTGATCAAGACTGTGTAAGCTACTTGCTCAAATTTAAAATTTCAATCTTCAATTATTTATTGCCTAAATTGTAGAAGCTAATTTGTCTAGTACCGCAGTGCGGAATTAAAAATTAAAAATTAAAAATTAAAAAAGCAGATTACACAAGCTTTTGTCAAATTTTTAATGGTTGATTGACTTACGCCGTTGTGTACTAGTAGATTACATAAATTAGAGATTATCAAGGATTATGGGTAATTGAAGTATTGTAAAATACTATTTACACAAAGTAAAACCAAAGGATAGAATTAAACCTTGTCTGTGAATACAATATTTGTTTATAAATCAAAAATTTATGTATAGTATTGGTGCAAAATCATCTGTTATCGCTGTAGCTGAACCAGGAGGATCATATCAATCTCCAGCAAAATTACCTGAATGGGTGGAAGTGCTTGTAGACTGTCCAGGATGTTCAGATTTATTTACCTATAAAATCCCAGCACAGTTAGCAATCAAACCAGGAGATATTTTAAGCGTTCCCTTTGGTGCGACACAGGTAGGAGCGATCGCTATTCGCTTATTAACTCAACCTAATTTAGATATTCCCTTAGAAAAAATTCGGGAAGTAGAAGATGTAGTTAGTGAAGGGTTTTTTCCTCCTGGTTATTGGACATTACTCAACCGTGTTGCAGCCTATTACTATACACCTCTAATTTTAGTAATTCGCGTCGCTTTACCACCAGGCTTATTAGGAAGATCACAACGTCGTTTACGGTTGACTTCTCTGGGTAAAAAAAATCTTGCTATTTATATTAGTCCTATAGCCCAGCAAGTAATTACACTTTTAGAAAAAACCCCAACAGCAGACTATAGTTATCACTACATCCAACAAAAAGTTAAAGCCGCATATCGCGGAATTCGGGAATTGATCCGCTTAGGTTTAGCCGAAAATTATTTAGAACCGCCACAACTTACCAAACCTAAATTACAAAAAGCTGTCACACTTCTAGATAATAATCATGACGATTTAACAGCCCGTCAAAAAGAAATTGTGGAAGTTTTGCGACGACAAGGGGGAGAAATATGGCAAAGTGAATTATTGCAACTTTGCAGTACCAGCACTTCCACCCTAAAAGCCTTAGTAGATAAAGGCTATATAGTCATTGAAGACAGGGAAATATTACGCAGAGAACAAGGCCCCACAGTAGCCGCAGATTGGGCAAAATCCTTAACACCAGCCCAAAATAACGCCTTAGAAACGATTAATTCCTTAACCGGATTTGCTCAAGTATTGCTACATGGGGTGACAGGTTCAGGAAAAACAGAAGTATACTTACAAGCCATATCACCATTACTCGCACAAGGAAAATCGGCCCTTGTTTTAGTTCCCGAAATCGGCCTCACACCTCAACTTACAGATAGATTTCGCGCCCGATTTGGTCACAAAGTCCACGTTTATCACAGCGCCCTTTCTGACGGTGAACGTTACGACACCTGGCGACAAATGCTCACAGGAGAGCCGCAAATCATCATCGGGACTCGCAGCGCCATTTTCGCTCCTTTACCCAATCTAGGCTTAATTATCCTGGACGAAGAACACGATAGCAGCTTTAAACAAGATTCTCCTATTCCCACTTACCACGCCCGCACCATCGCTCAATGGCGAGCCGAATTAGAACATTGTCCCCTAATTTTAGGTTCTGCGACTCCCTCTTTAGAAAGTTGGGTAAGTGGAAATCAACTATATTTATCATTACCAGAACGCATTAACTCGCGCCCATTACCACCTGTGGAAATCGTGGATATGCGTCAAGAGTTAAAAGAGGGAAATCGGTCTATTTTTAGTAGAAAGCTGCAAAATGCGCTGCAACAATTAGCAGAAAGACAACAACAGGGAATATTATTTATTCATCGGCGCGGACATAGTACCTTTGTTTCTTGTCGCAGTTGTGGTTATGTGTTGGAATGTCCCCATTGTGATGTATCCCTGGCTTATCATCATGTGGAAGAGGGAGCGCCAGAATTATTGCGCTGTCATTATTGTAATTATGGGCGTTTACATCCTCCCCATTGTCCCGAATGCAGTTCCCCTTATTTAAAGTTTTTCGGAAGCGGTACTCAACGGGTAGCGCAGGAATTAACTAAGCAATTTCCCAATTTGAAAATAATTCGCTTTGATAGTGATACCACCACCACTAAAGGTTCACACCGGAAACTTCTTACCCAGTTTGCTAATGGTGAAGCCCATTTATTAGTAGGGACACAAATGCTGACAAAAGGGTTAGATTTACCCCAAGTTACCCTTGTGGGTGTAGTCGCTGCGGATGGATTATTGCACTTATCTGATTATCGCGCCAATGAACGCACATTTCAAACTTTGACCCAAGTTGCGGGAAGGGCAGGAAGAGGGGATGATCCAGGGAGGGTAATTGTCCAAACCTATACTCCAGAACATCCGATTATTGAAGCAGTGCAAAAACATGATTATCAATCTTTTGCTGATGCAGAGTTAGCACAAAGACAAACTCTGAATTATCCTCCCTATGGGAGATTAATTTTATTGCGATTAAGTAGTTTAGATCCCATTCAAGTCCAAAACACAGCCCAAATCATTGCTACATTTTTGAACAATAAAGAAGGATTTGAGATATTGGGACCTGCACCAGCTAGTATTTTACGAGTAGCTAACCGTTATCGTTGGCAAATATTACTCAAGTTTGATCCTGACGCTTTACCAAATTTACCAGATTGGCCAGAAGTGCGATCGCTTTCTCCTGCTTCTGTCAGTTTAACAATTGATGTAGATCCGATTAATATTATGTAGTCTAATCAAAATTTAAAAATTTAGATACCAGACCTTTTTAAAAGTCCGGTATCTGCATCGTTATCTTCCTGATAATAATGTTTTGGTTGCAGATTCGCCTAAAACTCTAACTTGGCGATTTAATTGGAAATTTAACAAGGCTACAACAGTAAAATTAGCTAAAAGTGCCATGAAAATTGTTGTCGTTTCAGAGTATTGAATAGCTAACCAAGGGCAGGTAGAGAATAACCACAAAGTCGGATTTTCTGATGGACTAATACCCAAGACTGAGAGAATAATTGATGGGAGAAACATGGCTACACCAATTGTACCAACTGCCCACACATAACGCTTGGGGTTTTTCATCAGTAGCATCAGTTGAGCAATTGTGGCATACATCAGCATCAAACTCAAGGCTAAAACCATCGCTAATATGACTTTATGCTTATCAACACTACCATTATAAAAATTAGTAGGTGAGAACAAAATCCAGATTATTATCGGGGTAGTAGCAATTAATAGATTAATGACGATAGCAACAATTGCTGGGCTTTTTTCACCAAATACTAAATCTTGGAATACAGATTTATCTCGATGATTTTGGTGTCTATATCTTGCCCAATCTTGGATAATTTGACGATGAGGTGAAAGGACAATAGTTAAAGTCAAAACTAAGGCAAAGTTGAATAAAGCAATCAGGAATATCATCCCTGCATCGTATTTATCATCAACTACGGGGATAGTCAATCCTAAAAACATTACTTGAGTAAAAGCTACAAATAAATAACTTTGTTTTTTACTCAATATTGTACTGTCTGCATTCCGAAAGCAGCGTTTCATGGCTTGCCAAATGCCGTAGGAAGAAATTCCGTAATTAACTAAATGAAAGCCGACTAAGGTAAATAAATTTTTTCCTATTGGTAAATAGAAGAATTGTAGCTGCTGTATTGACGAATCTTTATATGAACGAAATAGATTAGGGAATAGATAATTGGTAATACCCCAGGGACTGAAGAATCTAATCCAAGTCAGAGGATTATTAAAATGTCCATAAGACGATACCATCGTCATTGTCATAAACAAAAATAGGAGTACAGCACCGCTTCCCAACCAAGGTTGAAAGCTGCTAAAACCGCGACTAACTAGACCAAAAATTAGGGCTACACTGTAGAAGAAAACACAACTAGCTGCAATCACAGCATAATAACTGAAAATGTAACTTAAAGCAATTTTAGCAGAATGTCCAGCCCATAAATGTAAAGGAATTGCTGTGAGAACAAAGAGATAAATTAGACTGGGGACTCCTAACATTTTTCCAGTTAAGATGCTTGTTTCTGACTGAGGACTAAGCCGAATAAAGTTCAATGTTCCTCGTTGTTCTTCTTTGGCTAAATCACTGATTAATAAATAAGTTCCCCCAACTAAGAGTGTAAAAATGAAAATTACACTTAACGTTAGAAATGTATATTCCCAATGATCTCTCCACCATAATTGCCAGTCTATTTTATCTAAAGGACAAATATTTTTAGATAAATAATTCTGTAAGCTAGATAGTTCAGTTCTAACTTGCTGAAGTTGGGCTTCTAAGTTGGGGATTATGGTATTATCTGATAGTTGAATTTGCCGATAATTATCTAATTTTTGGGTAAGTAAACTCTGTTGTTTATAAAGTTCCTGTTCTTGGTTTTGGTATACTTTTTTCAAAGTACAGTAAGTTGCTCTGAGATAGTATTTCTCATCGGGAAATTCTCGTAATTGCAAGAGAAAAACTATGAGTTGGAGTAGTAAAGAAGAACCCATAGCTATAATCAGATTAAAAGGTTTTAATCTACCTTTTAGTTCTCGAAATAGTTGGGGATTTAATTCTCCCACTCTATCTATGAAATTTAGTAACATCGTCAATACCTCCAAAGTTTTTTAATTTTTAATTCTTAATTTTTAATTGTCTATGATGCTTGTTTATGACCTAATTTGAGGAAAATAGTTTCTAGGTCTTCTTGGGTACAATGAAATTCTGTTATGGGAATTTTTGCATTCACAAGCGATCGCAATAAATCGGCAGAATCTTCTGGTTTACCTAAAAAATTCACTCGCACGCCATTTTTACTCGGTATTACCTCCCATTCTTCCACTAAAGGATGATTTTTTAGTTCACTCACCAATATATCTATATTGCCCAAAGTGGAGATAAAAATCTGCTGTTGAGAAAGACGTTGATAAAGATGTTTAAGTGAAGAACTTTCCACCAAAAAACCTAATTCCATAATTCCCACAGATGTACATAACTCGGCTAAATCGCTGAGAACGTGGGAAGAAATTAAAATTGTCATTCCTGCTGCTTGCAAAGCTTTAATAATTTCCCGAAACTGCATCCGCGCAATGGGATCAAGTCCAGAAACAGGTTCATCTAAAAGCAGTAAAATTGGTTCATGGATAATGGTGCGGGCTAAACTTAACCGCTGTTTCATCCCCCGTGAGAGGGTAGAAATCATGCTATGACGTTTATTACCCAGTTGAATGAGTTCTAAAACTTCGTGCAGACGTTGGGTACGGTGCTTTCCTTGCAAGCGATACAATCGGGCAAAATAATCTAAATAATCCCAAACTGTCAAATCTTCATAAAGTGGGTAGTCATCAGGTAAATAACCAAGACGACGTTTAAGTTTGAGATTGCTTTGATCTCGCAGAAGTCGATCTCCATTAATATAAATCTCACCAGTAGTCGGTTCTTCCGCAGTAGCTAACATCCGAATTAGGGTGGTTTTACCCGCTCCATTGGGACCAATTAATCCGTAAACTTCACCCACTTGGATTTCTAAGTCAACATCATTGACAGCAATGTGTTTTTCAAATTGCTTCGTTAGTCCAGTGGTGCGAATTGCTATTTCTTTTACCATCGCGGCTGGGGTGTGGCTTGTGTGCAATAGTTAACTTAACTTGTTTATACAATAGTATTTACCTTCGTTTCGGAAATGGAAACAAAACAATTCAAAATTGTAAAAGTTCAGATCCCCGACTTCTTTAAGAAGTCGGGGATCTTGTAAATCCATGAATTCATCTGCGTTTATCTGCGGTAAATAATTCGGGAAATCTTACTTCATGCAGCTTCATATTAATTTGCAATAACTCAAACCCCCAAAAATTAGTTAAATTAGCGGTATGCTGCCATGAAGAAACCATAGAGACAAATATGCCAAGAACACAGAAAAACGATAACTTTGTTGACAAGTCCTTTACCGTAATGGCAGATATCATCCTCAAGATATTGCCAACCAACCGCAAAGCTAAAGAAGCTTTTGTTTATTACCGAGATGGGATGTCCGCACAGGCAGAAGGCGAATACGCTGAAGCTCTAGACTACTATAAAGAAGCCTTAGAAATGGAAGAAGACTCCAATGATCGGAGTTATATTCTCTATAATACGGGCTTAATTTATGCCAGTAACGGTGATCATAATAAGGCTTTAGAGTATTATCATCAGGCCATTGAGTTAAATCCACAATTACCCCAAGCCTTGAATAATATTGCGGTGATTTATCATTTTCAAGGTGAAAGGGCTAAGGAAGCCGGAGATCATGACGGTGGAGAGGCATTGTTTGATCAAGCGGCAGATTATTGGATTAGAGCAATTCGCATGGCTCCCAATAACTATATTGAAGCTCAAAACTGGATCAAAACCACCGGGCGATCGCAAATTGACATATTCTTTTAACTTAGTCATTAGTCGGTTATACAATTTTACCTGACAACTGACAACTGACAACTGACAACTGTACGGGCGAAGCATTTGGAGAACTATTTTTGGCAATGACCGATAATTTATCTTCCAAATGCTTCGCCCCTACTGACAACGGACAACTGACAACAGACAAATTATGATTGATAGTGAACAAGTTCGTAAAGTTGCTAATCTCGCTCGTTTAGAATTAACAGCAGATGAAGAAGCACAATTTACTACTCAACTGGGTAGTATTCTGGATTATATAGAACAACTAAATCAACTGGATGTCACCAATGTAATACCGACAACCAGAGCTATTGATGTTAGCAATATTACCAGAGAAGATATTCTTCAACCCTGTCCTGACAGAGAAGCAATCCTCAGCAGTGCGCCTCAGCAGGAAGGTGATTTTTTCCGAGTTCCCAAAATTCTTAATGCTGATTAGCTAGGAACTAACTGAAGATATAGGAAAGAATCTTTTCCTTTCTCTTCAATTTCTACTGTAATATCAACACAAAAGAGTAGAGACGCTCCGAGGAACGTCTCTACATCCCCGTAGGGACAGGGGATTAGGGGATTAGGTTTTTGGGTATGAGTTTAATATAGCAGATGATTTTTTATTTGCCAAGTATTTGACAACTATTTTCCGTATACTATTGTAATTCATCAAGCTAAATCGAGTTTAGAAGAGTGGAAAAATCTCTAAAAATGGAGATCAAGAGGGTTGACATTTGCTTTTAAATTTGTTATCATGAAATTGATAAGGAAGAACTTTCTCGCCATAAATAATTTAACTACCATAAAAAATACCCATCCAGTGATTGCGCTAGGTGGGTATTAATCAAATAAGGGCAGGAATTCCCCGCCCTTTGTGAAACTACTTGCTTTCAGTGAAATCAGCATCAATGACATCATCACCACTGCCAGAAGGAGGAGTAGAACCACCAGCATGAGGTTCAGCACCAGCAGCGCCAGCAGCATCACCAGCTTGTTGATAGATATTGCTACCAATAGCAAATAGAGCTTGTTGCAGTTCTGGCATCAACTTCTGGATTTGAGCATCATCTTCTTTCGCAACTGCTTCTTTTACTTCCTTGACCAAACCTTCAACCTTAGTCTTATCAGCAGCGGGGACTTTATCACCCAACTCTTCCAACTGCTTTTCAGCTTGATAAGCTAAAGAATCAGCTTGGTTTTTGCGTTCAATTTTCTCACGACGTTCCTTATCAGAAGAAGCGTTTTGTTCAGCTTCTCTGACCATGCGTTCTACATCATTCTTATCCAGAGTAGAAGCACCAGTGATACTAATAGATTGTTCCTTACCAGTTCCCTTATCCTTAGCCGCAACGTTGAGAATACCGTTAGCGTCAATATCAAAAGTCACTTCAATTTGGGGAACACCACGGGGAGCAGGAGGAATACCATCCAAACGGAAAGTTCCTAAACTCTTATTATCATTGGCAAATTCTCTCTCACCTTGGAGAACGTGAATTTCCACATTACCTTGTCCGTCCACCGCAGTAGAGAACACTTCTGATTTTTTGGTAGGAATTGTAGTGTTGCGAGGAATAATCTTAGTCATTACCCCACCCAAGGTTTCTACACCCAAGGATAATGGTGTTACGTCTAACAACAAGATACCTGTAACATCACCAGCCAAAACACCCGCTTGAATAGCAGCACCAACAGCTACCACTTCATCAGGGTTAACAGTTTGGTTAGGTTCTTTACCTAACACCCGTTTAACCACATCTTGAACAGCGGGAATCCGGGTAGAACCACCAACGAGAACAACTTCGTCAATATTGGTCTTATTTAACTTCGCACCTTTGAGCGCATCTTCCACAGGAATGCGGCAACGGTCAATTAAATCAGAACAAAGTTCTTCAAACTTAGCGCGAGTTAAAGTTGTATCTAAATGCTTGGGACCCTCTTGGGTAGCGGTAATAAATGGCAGGTTAATTTCTGCCTGGCTAACGCTAGAAAGTTCAATTTTAGCTTTTTCTGCCGCTTCAGTCAGACGTTGTAAAGCTTGTTTGTCTTTACGCAGGTCAATCCCTTCGTCTTTTTTGAACTTTTCCGCTAAGAAATCAACGATTTTTTTATCAAAGTCGTCACCACCCAGGTGAGTATCCCCAGATGTTGATAATACTTCAAATACACCATCACCTACTTCCAGAACAGATACGTCGAAAGTACCACCACCCAAGTCAAATACGAGGATAGTTTCATTGCTCTTTTTATCAAAACCATAAGCTAAGGAAGCAGCGGTAGGTTCGTTGATAATGCGGAGAACGTCAATACCAGCGATTTTTCCCGCGTCTTTTGTGGCTTGACGTTGGGAGTCGTTGAAGTAAGCAGGAACGGTAATTACAGCTTGGGTAACGGTTTCACCCAGGTATTTACTAGCATCTTCCACTAATTTGCGAAGAACCTTCGCAGAAATTTCTTCAGGTGCAAATTGTTTACCAGCACCGGGAGAATCTACTTTAACGTTACCGCCGCTACTGAGAACTTTATAAGAAACTTCTGTAGCTTCATTGGTAATTTCTTCAAAACGACGACCGATAAAGCGTTTTACAGAATAAAAAGTATTTTCGGGGTTCATTACCGCTTGGCGTTTAGCGATTTGACCAACTAAATTGTCGCCATTTTTGGCAAACGCAACTACTGAGGGTGTTGTCCGAAAACCTTCCGCATTAGCGATAACGGTGGGTTTACCACCTTCCATTACTGCCACGCAGGAGTTTGTCGTACCTAAATCAATTCCAACTACCTTTGCCATTTTGGGTGTTTGCTCCGTATAAAATTACTAAATGAATCAGAGAGAATATAAAATTGCATTAACTAACTGTCAATAACAATCAGTTTGGTTAGGCCTGGCTGGGAATTGAACCCCAAACTAAGCTAATATCATATAAACTCAGTGGTAGCCATTCCATGAAGGGTGGTTTACCGAACCGTTAGGGGAACGGTGAATTTTATAAATTATGTCTAGTGGGTTCATGGATTTATGTGCTTTCACATTGACTAATGTATGGTAATTAATACTTTCAGGAATTGGGGTGAACCGTAACTTTATAGTCGTATTTGCCGTCAAACCCTGTCGGGAATTAAAAATTAAGAATTAAAAATTAAAAATGATACCCCTTACTCCGTAATAAGGGGCTTGGTAATTGTCAATTATTTACGAAGCAGGACGTTCCCCTTGTTGAAACTTCAGCCATGCCTGTTGCAAGGCCGTTGGGGCAGGATTGGTGACATCATAAATGACAATTACATTAGTCAAAGGTCTACCGGCAGGAACTATAATATTAGTCTTGTTGGCTAAGGCTCTAGATGCTCCACCATCTAAATTCATAGCTTCATAACAACCAATCGCTTTCATTGCCTCCGCTTCTTGTTGTAAAGTGAGGTTAATTTCAAAATTGGCTAAAATCAGTTTTGTGCCGTCCTGGGTAAAACCAATTGCTGTTCGGGCGCTATTACCTAAAACAGCAGGATCTTTAAAACCTTCAATCCTGGGGTTTAACCGGATTTCCCCTTGTCGCAATAATCTTGGTCCACAAGTTAGGGAAAACCAATGTTTATTCCATTCTGGTTTGCCGTCTATTCTGGCTGTCACCATTTCTGGTTTATTACCGACTCCTAATCCCAAAGTAGTCCCAAAGTTTTCCCAACGACTGTATTTCACAAATTTTCCCCCGGCTACCATGTTACCCATAACCGTTTTTTGGGGATTTTTGGCAAAAAATGTGCCGTTAGCAACTACGGCAGCCTTATAACGCGCCACTAATTTACTAAATTCTTCATCACCACTGGTTTTTTGAATGGTATTCGCAAAAGCGGCGTTTTTGGCTAAACCCATGGTGATAAAGGTTTTTGGATCTGTGAGGTCAACTATGGTTTGATAAAAAGGAATACCATTAATTTGACTTTTGTTTACCTGTACAGTTTGGGCATAACTAGGTAATGTTAAGGTTAATCCTTGTGCTAAGGTTGCACCACCAAGAAATAAAAAGGATCTGCGGCTGATTTTGCTAATTGTCATAATTGAGTAGTCTGACAAAATTAAATTCATTTGTTGAGAGAGGGAACAGGGAACAGGGAACAGGGAACAGGTAATTGGTAATTGGTAAGTGGTAAGTGGTGAAAACTATTCTTCTTTGTTCCTCCTAACTCCTGACTCCTGACTCCTGAATCCTGACTCCTATATCTTATGAACAATCGGTATATTATTTTTCACAAGCCCTATGGGGTTTTGAGCCAATTTACCCAAGAAAGTCCCAAACATATCACTCTGAAAGAGTATATAGATGTTCCCGATGTCTATGCTGTGGGGCGTTTAGATTGGGATAGTGAGGGGTTGCTGTTGTTAACAAATGATGGACAGTTACAGCATCGTCTGGCACATCCGCGTTTTAGTCATCAACGTACCTATTGGGCGCAGGTGGAACGTATTCCTGATATTAATGCAATTAATCAGCTACAAAGTGGGGTAGAAATTCAAGATTACCGGACTCGTCCTGCTCAAGTTAGGTTATTGTTAGAAGAACCATCGGTAGTCCAACGCATTCCACCCATTAGATTTCGCAAAAGTATTCCCACTGCTTGGCTAGAAATGACCCTAACTGAAGGTAAAAACCGCCAAGTCCGTCGCATGACGGCTGCTGTCGGTTTTCCGACTTTGCGGTTAATCAGAATAAGTATTGGTAATATTCAATTAGATGATTTATCACCAGGACAATGGCGAGAACTCACTTCCTTAGAAGTCACAAGATTAAATCATTCACCGGAAAGATAGATTAAGGGACTGTAATACCAGTATACAAAAGAGTGTTAACAATACCACTTAATTCTCAAGTTACATAATTTTAGTCATTTAATTCTGTCCCGTTGGAATGTTCGTGGCTAGAGAGACTGAAAGCACCTTAGCAGGAAAATCAAGGAACTCCCACTATGCTGATTTGCCCCCAGTGTAAATTTGAAAACCCTGATAGTAACAAGTTTTGTCAAAGCTGTGGTACATCCTTAGCTCATAAAATCTGCTCTGAATGCAGTGCCGATATAGCTTTAGATGCACAGTATTGTTATAAATGTGGTGCAGAATCTAGCACAGTTTGGTACGCGCTCATTACTCACGCAGTAGATCAGGTAGTTTCTGTTATGGCAAAAACTGCGGAATTCACCCAAAATTTAGAAAATATAGCGGACGAGAGTGGTGATTCTAGTCCGTTTTCCAAATTTGTTTTAGATTCTTATTTAGATTCTCAGCAGCGTTATCGCTTATTAGAATCTCCACAAGTGATTGGGGATTATAGAGAAGTCAAGGTTCTAGATTGCCAACCTTACGAAATATCACTGATTGGGGCCATGCTTCAGCATGAAACTAAGATCGATACAATGACAATTCCGGATCTAGCGCCAGCTTATCTAGAATTGCAGATGAAGATGCACCCAGGAATACCCAAAATTCATGATGCTTGGCAGCAAGATGATCTGCAAATAGTCTTGTTGGCAGATAGATCCAATTATCCTATGTTGCTTGATGTTTGGCAAAAAGACACAACCAGCCCGGTGGAAATTTTACATTGGTTTGATCAGATGACTCAACTTTGGGAGTTACTCGAAGCTGTGAATTGTCGCCAAAGTTTGTTGGAGTTATCGAATTTGCGGTTAGATGAAGACCAGGCTTTGGTATTACAAAAGTTATATCCTGATAATGAGAAGCTCTTAACTATTAAAAGTTTGGGTCAGATGTGGCAAACTTTGTTTAGAGAATCCCAATGCACTCAATTTGGCTGCGTGGTAGAGATATTAGAGGATATAGAATCTGGGAATATTCAAACTCTGACACAATTGCGAACTGCTTGTAGCAGAGCTAGTTCCCTCCAGGACGCTCCGCGAACGCTATCGGAGTTAGAAAAAACAGCAGAAATATTTACTCAGGAAAAACTCAATGCTTCTTCAACTATTTTGCAACTAGGTGATGAAACGGAAACCAAGACTGATGATGCCCCAACTGTGGTGCTATCCATGCAGCTAAGTAGCTTGGAATATGCAGCATCTACTGATGTTGGTCGTCAACGCAATCACAATGAAGACTATTTTTGTGTTGATAGTCAGGTTCACAAGGTAGAATTACCAAGAAATAGCACGATTACAGCACAGGGTTTATATATTCTTTGTGATGGTATGGGTGGTCATGCTGGAGGTGAAGTAGCCAGTGAATTAGCGGTGAAGACTATCCGTAAATACTTCCAAGAAACCTGGGTAAATACAGAATTACCTCGGAGGGAATGTATCCGTCATGCGGTTTATTTAGCTAATCAAGCTATTTATGAGCTTAATCAAAAAGAAGCCCGTTCCGGTATTGGTCGCATGGGTACTACTTTGGTCATGCTGTTACTTCAGGATAATCAGGCCGCAATTGCTCATGTGGGAGATAGTCGTGTTTATTGCCTGACCCGCAAGCAAGGACTAGAACAAATAACTGTAGATCATGAAGTTGGTCAACGAGAAATTGCTAGGGGGATAGAACCGAGTGTCGCTTATGGACGTGCAGATGCTTACCAACTTACCCAAGCTTTGGGTCCACGCAATGAAGATTCTCTCCATCCTGATGTGACGTTCTTTGAGATCAATGAAGATATGCTTCTGGTATTGGTATCAGATGGTTTATCAGATAATGACTGTCTAGAAACTCATTGGCAAACTCATCTTCAACCCTTATTAAGTTCTGCTAGTAACTTAGAAACGGGTATTCAAAATTTAATTGAATTGGGCAATGAACATAACGGTCATGATAATATTACAGCTATACTGGTACGGGTGAAAGTCCGCCCATCTCAGCAAAGTTGCTTATAAAATTAGTTTTTTGATCTTAAATTTTAGGTTGTATTGTGATTACTCTGACCCTATTAGAAAAAAGCACACAAACACCGCTTAAACAGTGGTGCTTTGAGGGTTCTACCGTCGTTCGCATCGGTCGGGCGGTAGATAATCACGTTATTTTGGCTGAAAATTTAGTTTCTCGGTATCATTTAGAACTGAAATTAGTTACTAATGCCGGAGGAGATGATTGGGAATTAATTAGTCACGGGACTAATGGCACTTTCCTCAATGGCTCTTTGGTGACTAAATGTATCGTTCCTGATAATTCTTTACTGCTATTAGCTCAAGGTGGTCCTCTACTCAAGGTACAGATTCAGGAATTATCTTCTCTACTTATCCAACCTTCACCGTCAGGAGATGGGGAAATTAGTCAGAAGATAACCCCAGAATACTCCAGCACTGGTTGTACTCATGAGGGGAATCATCCCCAGAATGTCTTTTGTGTTCACTGTGGTCAACCAATTTTGGTACAAAAGACTATTCGTCATTATCAGGTATTACGCACTATTGGCAAGGGTGGCATGGGTACTACCTATTTAGCTTGGGATAGTGTTGGTGAAATTACTGGTGTACCACAATTACTGGTAATCAAACAGATGAATGCTGATATGGTGAAAATTCCCAAGGCTCAAGAGTTATTCATGCGAGAAGCTAGTATTCTCAAGCATCTTAATCATGCAGGAGTTCCCAAATATTATGACTTTTTTGTGGAAGATGGTAAAAAATACTTGGCTATGGAGTTAATTCATGGACAAGATTTAGACAAACGAATTCGCTTAACTGGTCCTGTAACTCCGAAACAGGCGATCGCTTGGATGGTACAAACTTGTGATATTCTAGATTATCTTCATCACCAACAAACACCACTAATTCACCGGGATATTAAGCCGGCTAATTTGATGGTGCGGAGTGGCAATAATAGTATTGTGGTGTTGGATTTTGGTGCTGTTAAGGAAATTGGCACAAAACCAGGGACCAGAATCGGTGCTGAAGGCTTTTGCGCTCCTGAACAGGAACGGGGACAACCTCTTACCCAATCTGATTTATATGCTATTGGTCCGACGTTAATTTTTTTATTAACCGGGGAAAATCCTTTAAAATTTTATCGGCAAAGGGGACGGAATTTTCGGTTTGAGGTTAAAGGTATTCCCACAATCACTGATCAATTAAGACAGGTAATTGAGTGTGTGACAGAACCTTTACCACGCGATCGCTATCATACTGCAAAGGATTTGGCTCAAGCATTAAGATCAGTCAGCAGTTAGCAAAATCTGGTGAGCGGTTAAGTTCAATTCAGGAAAAATCTGGGAAATTATTGGCTCATTGTTTCTAAATTGGTTAATTTCATACTCATCACCAATTAGAGAACAAACTGATATGGTAGGTTGTTTTGGTTCACCAACGAATTTACCAGCAGCAAAAGGTTGATAATCAACAATCCAGTATTCTTTAATTCCCATTTCTTCATAATCACTATATTTTCTATAGTAATCAACTCGCCAATTGCTACTCACTACTTCGATGATTAATGGTACAGAATCACCTTGAGTTACCGTTGCTGTTTTTTCCCACAGGGCTTCATTGACTAGGTTTGTGGGATTTATCAACAAAACATCTGGACAATAGGCTGATTGCCTTGTTTGCGGTTTAACTAATGCCTGTTTGGGAATAAAATAGGGAAGATTTAAGCGGCGGCACTCTATAGCTAATTCTATAGTTAAAAATCCAGTTCTGCTTTCGTGTTTTCCTAATGGCGGATTCATCTGAATAATTTCCCCGTCATGCAGTTCATAAAATCCGCCTTCTGGTTTCCATTTAATAAACTCCTCAAAGGTTACTAACTGGGTTTTAGGTAAGGTTTGAACCATAATTTACCTACCTTGATAAAAATGCTATGTTAAGATACTGAATCCCAGATCACTATTGTGCTAAATCTATAAGAGAATCTCGGCGGAATTACACCTACCATAAAAACAAGGATTAAGTACCATCCTTGTTATAGGTAGAGGTAGGCGTATTTACGGTCAAGCTATAACTAGATATAGCTGATCTAATTTAGATGTTTAATCGTCGTCCCACTTTTCTACTGCTAATAAATCACCAATTGGATCTTGAGTGCTAAATCCAAAGTCTAGCAATTCTTGTTTCCAATGTTGCCATTCATCGCCATAGAGTAAGGCAATTTTCCAAATCCTATCATTGGGTTTGATAATATTGGATTCTACGAGTGATTGCACGTTGCGCTGCAATTTCACCATTGGGTGAATTACTTGCTGAATCATAAACTCGGTGTATTTCAGATTTTTGTGTGTAAATTCTTGATCAAAACAGCTTTCCGGTTGCAATTATTACCTGCGCGTAGAGCAATTATAGTTTGGCAAAGCTAGTTCCAACTTTTCCACTATACCATAACTAACAAGAGTAAGTTGCTTGGGAATTCGGTTTTGTCCGGTAATCACTACTACTAACCGCTATTTAGGCTGAAAAGTGGTGGTGATATCCAGTTTACAAGGTTTTTAGGCTTGCCATCGCCATGATAACGCAAGTAGAGAAAATTGACACGAATTTCTCAATTTTAATTGTGGGATGAATGTAAATAGGTAATTGTTTTCCCCGAATTGAAGGAGTTGCGCTGCTAGTCTAGCCTAATTAGGGAACGAATCTACCTTTAGACCTGCAACCCGTTTTTATTCGCTCCGTTAGGTGTGGGTAAATTTTGATCCAATTATGGGAGCAGAAGCACAAAAATCCGTGCTTGTCTGATCGTTCAAAATGATATTATGAATTAATATGGATTATTAACAATTGTGATGCTATTTCGATCAGGAAGTTAATTTAGTAGTTAATGGCAAACCTTATCTGTACAAATCAATCAAATCAGAAGAAGATTATGATCCATCAATCTGTTACTAAAAGCAGTAATTTTTATGCACAAGATCATAATTTGTGGTTAGAACAAACTGCTTATTTCTCAAGCATTAGCTGTGGTGTTAAGTCTTTCTCTGTCAACTTGAGATTGCATCCCCTCAACTTCCCAAACAGCGATTCCTAGGTCGCGCTAGTTCCCTCCGGGACGCAATGCGAACGGTATCGCACCCCTTAAACTCCCCAAATAGCGATACCTTTGGTAAACTTTGCTAACAGGTAACTAAACGAAGTTACAAATTTTTATAAACTTCATCATCATTACGTTTACCAACCCGAAAAACATCAACTAATTTATTATTATCATCAATGGTGTACAAAATTCTATATTCACCTTGATCAATACGATAACCACCTTGATAACCTTTTAAAGCTGCATAGTCTTGAGGACGAGGATTACCTTGAAGGGAGAGAATTTTTGATACAACTTGTTTATATTGTTTTGGTTGTAAGTCTAATAAATCTTTTTCCGCAGTTCTAGCAATCCTCAATGTATAACGTTCACTCATTGGGATATTTAGCTATTATTTCTTCTATGGTGGTAAATCCTTCATTTTCTTCTACTGCACGTCGCAATTTAGTCGAATCTATTGCATCTTCTATTGCTTCTAATAGTTTTAAATCTTCAATGCTAATTATCGCTACCGCAGCTTTACCATGACGCTGAATTAAAATTCTTTCTCCACGATATTCTGCACGGTTCATAATATCAGGAAAATTAGCACGCGCTTCACTTGCACTGATGACAGACATAGCGTCTCACAAAATTTATAGGATTACATAACATTATAGATTATTTGTCTGTTTCTTGCAAATTGTACAAAATTTAAGTTTTTGGGCAATAGTGGAGCGATCGCATCCCTTCAAACCCCCAAACAGCGATTCCTAGGTCGCGCAACGCTTACGCACTCCCTCAACTCCCCAAAGGCGATTATTCATCTTTATTAAACTGGTACATCTGACTGCCTCTGCGGTAAAATATCCTTAGTTCAAGGAATTGGCTATGAAAATAAAAGCAATTATTTGGGAAGAAGACGGTGTCTGGTGTGGTTCTGTACCAGCTTTACCAGGATGTCATACCTGGGGTGAAAGTTATGAACATTTATTAGAAATGTTGAAAGATGCTGTTCAAGGTTGGTTAGAAGTTGCTAGTCAGCAAGAAGAAATTGAGCCAGAAAAACAGTTAATTGAGTTATCTTTATGAAATCGGTTTCTGGTAAATTTCTTTGTAAGATTGTTGAACGCTATGGATGGAATCTAAAAAGGATTACAGGTAGTCATCATATCTATGTTAAGGAAGGTATGAGTGTGATTCTTTCTATACCTGTTCATGGTAATCGTGATTTACCTACTGGTACACTCAGAAGTATTTTGAAAGATGCTGGTTTGACTGAGGAAGATTTAGATTAATTTCGCTATCGCATCCTTTCAAATCCCCAAACAGCGATTCCTAGGTCGCGCTTCGCTATCGCACTCCCTTCAACCCCCCAAACAGCGATCGCTATTCCACTTTATAAGAAAGAAAAGACAAGAAAGAAAAGTATTATATTACACCTGCTATTAGTTTCCAGCAAGGAGCTTCTCCTTCCCAATCATTGTGCTTCCAAGGCATACCCAAACTAACTGTCACAAAATAATAATCATCTGTGATTTCATATCCCGCTTCCAGTCTTTCAATAAATATAGGATCAGTGATTTTAGCGTCTGTTAACCTTTGACCATAAGCAGTTTCTAATGTACCTCTCCATTTTTTTTCTCCGTTAGGTTCTACAGAAAAATTAATAACATGAATCAGTTGTAATGTACTTCTTTGTTCAAAAGGTAGAGAGTTTAGATAAGATGGGTTTACATATTTAATTGGATTATGAAGAATATAAGAATTGTTACTACAATATTGAAACAAATCTTCTGGTTTTGCTTTACCTACGAGTTGCCATTTTCCCGGTAAGATAGTAAGATTTTCGCTTTCAAACCCAAAGTTTTCACCTGTGTCTGCTAGTGGAATCTCTAGAATGTCTAATAATTCTGGTTCTCTTCCCTCCACAAGTCTAATATCTCTTGGGACTCGGCCATCATTATATCGATCACTTACAGGACGAATCCAATTACCAGTATCCAAATCAATCCCAGCAATGCAACGTTCTTGATTTTTCCAAGAATTAGCAAGACAGATAATTTTCTTGTTCTTTACAGATGACATATTTTGACATTCCCCCACTTGGTACTTAAATATTCTGCCACTAATCGGCGATGACAGTAATGGGGTTTAGCCTCGCTACACAAAAGACATCCACCATCTAATAGTTCTGGTCTAACTTTTTTTTCAATTTCCCTTTCTGTCATGAGATGAAGAAATTTCTGCTCATAAACTGACCAGTCGCCTTTATTTTTTTTATATTCATCTAAAATATCTTTAGTTGGTGCTAGTTCAAGAATATGAATATATTCAATATTACCTATCTTTTTAAGAAAATATTCTAAGTCGGTTTTTTTTGTAAATCCTGCTAATTGAGAGACATTATTTAGTCGGGTATCAATAACCCGCTTAACGCCAGATTTAACAAGAGTATCAAAAAATTTTTGGGCAGTTTTTTGGGTAAAGCCAATTGTAAATAAGTCAACATAACTACTCATATTCATTTCCTATTTTTTCTACATAAGCAACTTCATCACTTTGCAATCTGTAAGCCTCTTTTATAGACTCTTCCCTTGAAAGTGGTTTAGAAGGTTGATGATTTTGTGAATTATCAGCAAAGAGAGATAATTGCACTGATGCTGCTACAAGAGCTAATTGCTTTAAACCATGTCTAGCCAATAATCTGTCTTCAAGTTTATAATGCGATTCTAAGTCACTATTACTTTTAATATGATTGATTTCTAAATCACGCTCATTTCGTAAATGTTGACAAACTAAAATCGCACGATGGCAAACAATGGGATCTTTTTCCGCACACATAAGAGCAACTCTATAATTTTTTAAACCCTTAATTACACGTTTAATTCCTTCTGAGAATAATTCAGTAGCGGCAATCTTCTCATATACAGCTTTACCATCAATATAACATTCTTGGTTTTTTGGTCTAGCACCTAGTTCTTGTCCTAAAAATACATAGTTGATTTTTGCGCTTTTAAGTGAATCTTTCAGTTGTACACGGTTAAAATGAGGTAAGTAACGGCTGTAGGGATGTGATCGCACATCCGCCAATGCTGTAACATTATGCTCCAGCAAAAGCTCAATAAAAGTTTCTATACTATGATTTGAATGACCAATAGTAAACAGTTTCATATAGTTATAAGATCATCTTTTTTGTGGAGTCCTCTAAGAGATATCGTAAGAAACAAAACTCTCTGCTCCTCTCGGTGGGTAAGGGCATAGCAATGATATACCCTTAACTCCTAACTATAACCTAAAGTTGCTTCACCTCACTAACTAACCTCCCAAACTGCGATACCTACGGTAAGCTACGCGATTGCACCCCCTCAAACTCTCCAAAAGCGAACTGCTTGCAGCAGCGCTTCGCTATCGCACCCCCTCAACCTCATAAACAGCGATTCCTAGGTCGCGCTTCGCTATCGCACCCTTCAACTCCCAAACAGCGATCTCAACCTCTCAAAATCTCTTTTTACCTCACGCAATGTCAAAAAAGTGGTATGATTAATTGGTAAGATGAATGAGTCATACATAATGATGAAAGTCACAATTACTTTAGAAGAAGACATTCTGAGATTTATTGATCAACAAGCAAAAGGTAATCGTAGTGGCTATATCAATGCACTATTAGCAGAACAAAGACGCAAAATTTTAGAAGCAGAAATAATAGCTGCTCTCCAAAAAGATGCCAAAGATTTAGAATATCAAAATGAGATTTCTGATTGGGATAATGTAGCTGGAGATGGTATTAATGCCAGAGGGTAATTTAACTTATAAACGGGGTGAAATTCGCTGGGTAAATCTTGATCCAACGGTGGGAGCAGAAGCGCAAAAAATCCGTTCTTGTTTAATAGTTCAAAGTGATATTATGAATCAATATGGATTATTAACTATTGTGATGCCATTCCGACCAGGAAGTAAGCAAGCTCCCTATATTGTCAATATCAAAGCAACAGTAACTAATGGATTAGATAAAGATCGTTTTATTGATGTTGCTCAGATTCGTTCTGTTGATTATCGTCGGGTTTTAGGGTTGGTGGGGATTTTAGAAGTTGAATATTGGGAAGAAATTCGTACTGCTTTGGATGTGGTTTTAGCTTTTCATCCTCCTGAAGAAAGGAAATATACTGCATTCGCTACTGCTTAAATGTTATAGCGATTCCTAGGTCGCGCTTCGCTATCGCACTCCCTCAACTCCCCAAACACCTTTTTTTAACGAACCACAGAGACACAGAGAACACAGAGAAACAGCGATCGCACCCTTTCCAACTCCCCAAAAGCGATCGCACTCCCTCAACTCCCCAAAAGCGATCGCACCCCATCAACTTCCAAAACAGCGATTCCTACGGAGCGCTTCGCTATCGCATCCCTCCAACTTCCCAAACAGCGATCGCACCCCTCCAACTTCCCAAACAGCGATTCCTAGGTCGCGCTTCGCTATCGCACCCCTCAACTCCCAAACAGCGATCGCACCCCTTCAACCCCCCAAATAGCGATCGCATCCCTTCAACCCCCCAAATAGCGATAGCATCCCCTCAAC
>NZ_JAQMTJ010000307.1:0-5839 GCF_028330815.1 Dolichospermum lemmermannii CS-548 | reverse complement strand
CTCTGGTGTGTCCTCTGTGCCTCTGTGGTTCGTTTTAACAAAGATTTTGAGGCTTAACAGAATCATATTGAATATTCTCTTCTTCTTTGCCTGTTGGCGCGAAATAAGAAATTTATGAACGAAATTATCCCCATCCTTGACAAAATTGCATTTCTGGCTTTTGTTGTTGCTACTATGTTTGGTACAGGTTTAAAGTTAACTGTACAACAGATTTGGCAACCTCTTCGTAATATCCGTTTGGTTGTTTTATCGCTATTTGCAAATTTTGTTTTAGTGCCACTTTTTGTATATTTGTTGCTGCAAGTAATACCTGTTAATGAACCTGTGAAAGATGGTTTGATAATTATGGCATTAGCATCAGGTCCTCCAGCCTTACCTAAACTTGCCCAAATAGTTAAGGGTAATTTAGCTTTTTCTACAGGGTTAATGATGATGTTAATGTTCGGCACTGTTTTTTATATGCCAATTGTATTACCATTAGTTTTGCAAGGTGTAGAAGTCAATTCTTGGGATATTGCTAAACCTTTAATATTAATGATGCTAACACCATTAGGAATTGGGTTATTAATTAAGGCAACATATCAGGATATCGCTTTAAATCTCCAAACAATTACTTTCAAAATATCTAATTTTGGATTGCTTTTAGGTTTAGGAGTGAGATTGATAGTACACTTTAATGAAATTCTTGTTTTATTGAAAACTGGAGTGATATTTATTTGTGCTATTTTTATTATCTTCTCTTTTACTGTAGGTTATTTATTGGGTGGTCCTGGTATTGATACTCAAAGAGTTTTAGGAGTAGGAACTGCACAACGTAATTTTGCCGCAGCATTGTTAATAGGTACGAGTAATTTTGATGATCCGAATGTGATCAGTGTGATTATGGTGACGAGTTTATTAATGATGGTTTCAGTTCTAATTTTGGGTAAAAATCTACCAGAATTAGATCAAGAAGAAGGTATGGGTGCGGAAATAAAGCAGCTTGAAGTTTAGTGATGACATAGGAGGGAAAATGATGTATATAAGAGCCAAATAATAATTGACAATCTTTCATGTATTTTTGAGTGTCTAGCAGGTGACAATGCCAGACTTGATCTATAAGTTGACTAGGAACGAAATAATTGGTATTAGGATAGAGCCAAAACAACATCAAAAAACATATATATTGTGCGATCGCCCAATCAGCCTCTTCATCAGTCAAACCGCACCCAGATTCAGGCTTCATGAGCCGATATTTTACAGAACCAAATTCTAGCTGACTAGGACTTTGATGAATGAATTGTAATAACTTTTTGTTCACAGTGACACCTGTTATAACTACATTTCTGAATCAGAAGAGCGTATTGGCATTACTGCTCTGAGTGATTCCTAGAGTTCTATCAACAGGTTTATCGTCTGTTATGCAAATTTAGGTAGTGATCCGAAAGTAGTGAAAGAGATAAAAGCTATGCCAATCGCATATTATAGTCTTATGTAACAATACCTGACAGGATGACAAAAATAGTTAAGATACCCATAGAATAAGGCGCATAGCTCTCTCACTCTGTTGATAATACTTCCGCTTATTAGGAAATAATCTTAATAATGATCTAACTGAAAGCCAATAAAATCGTGACGATATCAATAGGGTTTCAGGACTTTGGTGAAGGCATTGTTAACTAACATTATTTAATTATCGGTAAATTCCACTGTTATAGTGTTAATAATTTTCAGCATTATGTTATAATACATAAATAGTTATTCTATAAAACTATGACACCAGAAGAATTATTAAATCAAATATCAGACGGCATTTGGATTAATAAAGGTGGGTTGAAAGTTCCCGATGATGTCGTTCAGGCTTTGCAACAAAAAGAGGATTGGTTTGATGGATTAAACCCTATTGTTTATTCAAAAGACAATCTTCCTGATATAAAAGGAATTTTAAATTTTTTCTCCGAACAGGAATTAGATCAAGAGGTTGGTTTCGCTGCAACTGAGATTTTGCAATCTTGTTATGGTGTGAATAAAGTAGTTAATTCAAAAGTTCACGATAATCCCCAAGCATCAGGAGAGAATAAATTAGATTTACTTGCTGGTCAAGCTACTAAACCGGACGATTACACAGCAGCAGTAGAAGTAAATAATTTATTTATGAATTGGGGAAATATTGTCAAAAGTAATTATACAAATAACAGTGATGATATTTTTCTAAGAATCAAAAGCATCGAAGAGACTAATAAAAATTGGTTTCAAGATAAAGTTGATGATTTGAAGGCACAAGTATTAGCTGCTTATGACAATTTAATGTCCCAATTTGATGAACAAGAAGATCCTGTACCCCAAGAAGTCAGGAATCATTTTATTGCAGTTAGAGAAAAAACTGAACAGAACTTTTCTGAAGCCATAACTGACTTTCCACAAGACAACGACAATTTAGTAAATGTATTTCTAGGATTATTTAACAAACTCAAAGAAGAATTGAATAATATACTTCAGCAAATTAAAGAAACGATATTTGGTAAGGATGAATCTAAAGCAGCCAAGGCAGAGGCCAGACAAGAAAATAAAGGCAAACTAGATATAATCAAATTCCTAAAAAGTAAAGCCATTCGTCCTACTATGGTAGGTATAAGAAGGCTATTTACACAGGGTAAAAAGTTGGTTGAATTCAAAGACCAAGCTAACTATGCTCAAGATAATCTAAAATCACAGTTTAGAAGTGTTGTGAGTAATTATGGTGCAATCACACCAGTACCAACACCAACTAATTTAGATGTTGTCAATGTGCTTGGTAAAATAGCCGAAAGTTTACTATCAACATTTATATTAAAAGGCATTTCATTACCAAGAGCATTTTTTGATGCTATTAAAAATACTGTAGTTTCTTTTTTTGTGTTGGGGAAGTTCCAACTATAGAAAAAGATCCAACGTCATTTAATCCATATAAGTTAACTAAATTGTAAGATTAATTTATTAAAGTTACATAATTTGAATAAAATAGTGTACAATATGAATAATAAATGCGCCTTGAAAGAGTGCGGTAACACTCAATCAAGACGGCTACTCCGTTAGTTGTTTGCCCAACATGGGAGCAAGATTATTATGGCACAAATAGCACAATATGAGCAACTGAGTTTACTTGACTATACTCAATACAGTCAAAACTACAGTGAAATCAATCGGGAAAACTGCGGATACCGCGAATTTGTAAAAAAGTTTGGTCATCAGCGTCGGAAATATCCTCAAAGTGACTTACTGTTAATAGAATCCATCAAAACAGAAATGGACTTAATTCAAGGTCATTTACTTGGTGATGGAAGTATTTTTATAACAGGAAAAGACTGTAATCGAGACGCTACTTTTAACTTTGCTACCAAACATGAAGAGTACGGTCAATGGCTTGTACAAAGTACAGAGTCATTTGCTGCTTGCAAGTTAAGGGTATATGACATTTATGATTATGATAAAAGAACACAGAAATCATATCACCGTGTCTCATTTAGAACTCCATCTAACAAGCTTTTTACAGAGTTAAGAGCTAAATGGTATCCAGAAGGAAAAAAGATTGTCCCGCAAAATTTAGTTTTGACAAAAGATTTAATTTTGAGATGGTACATGGATGATGGAAATTGGCATGAGAAGGGAATTTACTTTAACACTCAAGGATTTGACCCCAAAAGTACGGAGTTTTTACGTTCTCAACTTTCACAATTCTTAGGACTGAAAGTAACAATTCAAAAGCACAGTGGCGATCTTTACAGACTTTTTATTCCCGTAAGAGGAACTGGGTCTGGAGTTAGCAGCACTAACAATAACATAAAAAGGTTCTTGGAAGTGATCGGAGAATCTCCTATTAGTTGCTTTAGTCACAAATGGGGAAGAATTTAGTAGGATAGCCAAGTCATAAAGGAACAAATTTACTTTCTTCCTTTATGATTTCTGGTGATTTTGTACAGCCACGAAGAAATTTCCCAAAATGGCATTACAGGGGAATCTTCAACAAATAGCCCTTAACTCCATGAATGACATGACTGGGATTGTGGCCAGTTTATTGGCTAGAGCAAAAGCTGCCAATGCGGAGGATAAAGTTTTATTAATTCCTGCCGGTGGTGAACAAAAAGAAAACGAGGAAATGACCGTTATTGATTTTCTATCTCAACAAGTACAAATTGCTGTTGATAGTTTAAAGTCTGCATATCCCAATAATAAAAATGGATTGGATGCGGTTAAGAGATTCTTAGACGAAATAGAAGCTGAAGCCCCCTGGTTAAAGGATTTTAAAGATGATGATTGCTACGCAAAAAGACCTTGTGCAGTTAATCAAGATTCACAAGATACAATTTCTAGACTGGTAAAATTAGTTAATGGCTATTGGGGAGAACCTAAATTTTTTGATGGTGATTTGAGAGCTTACGAAAAAGTTCTTTTCAGTGATATTGAACCTTCTCAGGAACAATTGGATTATGCTCTTGCTCATCGTGCAGCTTACAGAGAAGCTATTGGTAGAGCTATCAAATGGAAAGTGCAAAACGATGGCAGTACAATAATGATTAGGCAGGTTGCACAGGCAACTAAAAATAGTAAAGAAAATATATTTGCAAAAACCAGTCCAGACGGAAAAACTTATGATCCACGTTCTTGGGCTGCGGCTTATTGGAGAATAGCACATCAAGCGGAAACTGGAGATGCCGGTTTAGCTTTTATGATATTTGGAGATGAGATTGTGACTGAACTTAAAAACATCCCAGAAAAAGAAACCCAAACATTAGTAGTTTATGGGGTAGATAAAATTGGTATTCCCCAACTTCAGAAAAAATGGACAGGGCAAGAAATTCAAGTCAGGGGGATTATTGATGAGTACAATGGCAAAACTTATTTTAAGCTACAGGCTTATAATCAAAAAACTCTGGATTGGATTAATTTAGGCAATATTTCTGATAAATATCAGCCTTATTTTTTGCCAGGACAATCAAAGAGAATGAAGATTTACTCAATTTCTACGAACGCACAAGGTAAGACAAAACGAGCCGCATTATTCAACAAAGATATGAGTCAAGAAGAAATTGATAAATGCTTAATTTTTGACCTTAGTGCCACAACTAAATAATAAGTTATAATCTGGTAAAGCTTAACAATTTACCCTAAGAATACGCCGATGAACGCTCAATTAATTGAATATATTCAAACATCAACTGGACTGCAAAAAAATACAGTTGAATCTGTTCTCAGTGCTTTTGTCAAATACATTCAAATAAGTCTAACTCAGAAATTTTCTGTCAACTTATTAAAGTTTGGGACTTTTTCAGTCCGATTTCTTGATGAAAGAGAAGGACGTAACCCTAAAACTGGTGAGAACATAACAATTTCTGCTAAGTGGAAACCTAGATCCCACATTCCGCACCCCAAAATGTTACAGAGGGAAATTACGGAGATGAAAATCAAAGGGAGCATCAAAACAAACAGATAAAGTGAAAAAAGGCATTTGAGAAACAGTAAATCACCAAAAATGTCATACTAGCCATCTCTGTTCTATTCCGGCATAATTTTCGGTTTTTGATGCTAATTTATATCCTGGTATTGCACTATCAATCAATTCTGATTCTGGTATTGTTGATATTAATGATTTTGCTGTTTTTATGCTTAATGGTACTCGACATAACCACTGTAAATCTGACATCATTTTCAGGTTTGATTCTGTATATAAGGCGCAGTCAGCTACTATGAGACTATTAACTTCTAATTGTTTGTGATATTCTACTGCTATTTTACCAAAACATGATGAGTCAGCTTGGTTTCCCGATGCTAGTTTTAAAAATATTGGGATGTCTCCATCTCCTGAACATATCATTTCTATGAT
>NZ_JAQMTJ010000306.1:0-5176 GCF_028330815.1 Dolichospermum lemmermannii CS-548 | reverse complement strand
TTTTTAATTTTTAATTGTTTCCTGGTGTCTATGGCGCGGTGGAACCACACTGATCCCTTCCCGAACTCAGAGGTGAAACGCTGCTGCGGCGACGATAGTTGAGGGGTAGCCCTCCGTGAAAATAGCTCGATGCCAGGTTTATTATTTAACAACATTACCTCCTCTATTCTTTTAGAGGGGGTTTTGTTTTTTGGGTTGTTATATCCTTCCTACCTTTGCTCTTCTGCGCGAAACAATTATTTAATTATTTACTTTCTATCTCAGAATAAGCCGCATAAACACCCTTTACATTATACCAATTCAAGAAAATTCGGGCAATTTCTAAAGCCAATTGTGGCTTACCCAAATCAATCAACCATTGCAAAAATGGGGACATAGTTTTTTCATTCAATAACCCGTTTACAGAAAGAATCCCCCATAATAAACGATGAAACCAAGTCATTTGAATCATCATTTTCACTTCCCAAGTAGGATGTTTTTGATAAAACAAAACTCCCATTCTTCCCCGTTGAATTTCCTGATCAATTAACTTAGGAATTTGCTGTAGACTAAAAGGTGGATGCCAATGATAACCAACAGCTTGAGGACATTTAATTAATTGCAAACCTAATTTTTTTAACCTCACACCTAATTCTAAATCTTCCCAACCATAAAGTTGAAATCCATTATCAAATAAACCAGCTTCTTCTAACCAACGTTTAGGAATAGCCACATTACCCGTAGCAAAGAAAGCAGCAGAAAAATCCGTGATTTTATAGGGTTCAGCGGTGGGATTGGCAAAATTACAAGTATTTATTACAGCACCGTAAGTAAAAAAACAGTTATTTCCTAATTTCTCTTTTCCTTGTACCAAAGCATTTGTATGAGCTTGCAGGAAGTTAGACAAAACCACTAAATCACTATCAATAAAAATAATTGTGTCACCTTGGGCTTTTTCCACCCCTAAATTTCGTGCTGCAGCCGGACCTGCATGATCCTGTTCAAAACAGCGGACATGAGAAAACTCATCTTTGTGTACTGCTAACCAGTTCAAAGTACCATCAGTAGAACCATCATCTACCAATACAACTTCATAACCTTCTATATAGTTTTTGTTGCTGAACTCCTGACTCTCTAAAGCGCGGAGGCACTTTTCCAGAATTGGTAAGCGATTATAAGTAGGAATGACAATACTAAAAAACACAGTTTCACCCAAAAAAACTACTGGCCATATTGAGAATAAGACAAATATAACAAAGTTACTGTTGCACAAGAAAATATACGCTAGGCAAGTCAGATATAATAATAACTCATTCTTTGTTTTCCTAAGTGGAGAAATTCATGGGTCGCGCTAAAAAGGTTGTTCTAGCATATTCTGGTGGAGTTGATACTTCTGTTTGCATTCCCTATTTAAAGCAAGAGTGGGGAGTAGAAGAGATAATTACCCTAGCAGCAGATTTAGGTCAGGGAGATGAATTAGAACCAGTTCGAGAAAAAGCCCTGAAATCCGGTGCAAGTGAATCCTTGGTAGTGGATGTTAAGGATATATTTGTTAAAGACTACGCGTTTCCAGCGATTCAAGCCAACGCCCTCTATGAAAATCGCTATCCTTTAGGAACAGCCCTGGCTCGACCTTTGATTGCTAAAATATTAGTGGAAGCCGCTGCAAAATATGGTGCAGATGCCATTGCTCACGGTTGCACAGGCAAAGGTAACGACCAAGTACGCTTTGATGTCTCCTGTACAGCCCTCAACCCCAACCTCAAAATCCTTGCACCAGCCAGAGAATGGGGTATGAGTCGGGAGGAAACCATAGCCTATGGTGAGAAATGTGGTATTCCTGCACCAGTGAAAAAATCTTCTCCGTTCAGTATAGATAAAAACTTGCTTGGTCGCAGTATTGAAGCTGGTACATTGGAAGATCCAGCAAATGAGCCGCCAGAAGAAATCTATGAAATGACCAAAGCCATAATTGATACTCCCAATGAACCGGAATATCTAGAAATTGGGTTTCAAAAAGGGCTTCCTACCACCATTAACGGCACATCAAAACAGCCTGTGGAGTTAATTGAACAACTCAATAAAATCGTTGGTAATCATGGGATTGGGCGGATTGACATGATTGAAAACCGCTTGGTAGGAATCAAATCACGGGAAATTTACGAATCACCAGCAATGATAGTTCTAATTAACGCTCACCGTGACTTAGAAAGCCTCACTTTAACAGCAGATGTCAGTCAGTACAAACGAGGTATGGAAGAAACCTATACCAAACTCGTATATAACGGACTTTGGTACAGCCCACTCAAAGCAGCTTTAGATGCTTTTATTCAACAAACACAAGAAAAAGTTTCTGGTGTCGTGCGGTTAAAACTTTTCAAAGGTAACGCCACCATAGTTGGCCGTTGGAGTGATAATTCCCTCTACACTCCCGATTTAGCCACCTACGGCGCAGAAGATCAATTTGATCACAAAGCTGCAGAAGGCTTTATCTACGTTTGGGGACTACCTACTCGCATTTGGGCGCAACAGAATAAGTAATAATTCAATAATTCAGATCCCCGACTTCTTAAAGAAGTCGGGGATCTTTACTACTCTTCTGTTTGCTGCTTAACTTCGCGGGACTCTAACCAAATTGGTATAGCAATCACAGCAACTAAAATAAGTAACGCCAAAATTGCAAATTTACTTACCCAAGCCACCAATTGTTCTAGGGAAATAATCCTTCCCGCGAAAAAAGCTAATGTCACCATGACGCTACCCCAAGCAGTCGCCCCAGCTACGTTATAAATCAGGAATTTACCAAAGGGCATTTCTGCTATACCCGCAAGTGGTGAAGCGAAAATCCGCAATAAGGCAAAAAAGCGGCCAAAAAATACAGCTTTAGCGGCGTTTTCCGTAAATTGCTCTTTAATACTCAGCAGTCGGACTTCGGAAATGCGGAAAATCTTGCCAGCTTGGAGCAGAAAAGGCCAACCGCCAACTCTACCAATCCAATAGCCGCAATTACCACCAATTACAGCACCTCCAATAGCGTTACCGAGAACCAGCCAGTAATTTAATTCATTACTACCAGCAAGGAAACCACCAACAATCGTTACGGTTTCTCCAGGAAGAGGAATGCCCAAATTTTCTAGCAATATTCCCAAAAAAATCGCTAAATAACCATAATTATGAGCAATTTCTTGGATGTTTTCTAGTGAAAGTAGCTCAAAAGACATCCAGCACCACCGAGTTTACAAATTTTTACCTTTACCATATCTTTGCTTGTTTTTGGCTAGGGTGTCAATCAAACCGCAATAGGAGGAGTCAGGAGTCACCGAGTCAGGAGTCAGGAGTCAGGATGAAGAATGAAGAATGAAAATGAAGAAAATTCCTTCCCTGTTCCCTGTTCCCTGTTCCCTATCTCTACAAGTAAGTTCATGAATCAAACCGGATTGCTATAGATAATTTTAGATAATGATAAGTTCGTTACCGAAATTAGCAGTAAATTATGCTTATACTAGAAAGACTTATCAACAAATTATACGGCATAAATACTGAAAAAACTTTGCCCAACCGTGCTGCTGTTAATTCCCATAAATTTGCGAAAATAGTCGTTCTGCGGTTGAATTATAAACAGTATTGATGTCAATTTTCCCTTTATCAGTGTTTCAAATACAAAGTTAAATTTATGACTCTTACACAAGAACGCCAAGTGATTTTGTTCAAACCCCAAGGTAGTATAGACCTGGATAGTGGTACAGTCTTGAGCGAACAGATGGCTGAAATCAAACCTCAGCATCACCAACTCTGGGTTATAGATTTAGCAAATGTTGATTTCATGGATAGTTCTGGATTAGTCCCTCTCGTTAAAGCCCTGACATCAGCGCGTCAAAGTGGTTGTCGGTTAGTTCTTTGTAATGTCAAAGCTCCAGTTAAGTTGATTTTGGAACTTACCCAGCTTGATTCAGTATTTGAAATTTTCCCAAGTTACGAAGATATTTTTGCTCCTGTTACTAATCAACAGCTAGTAGCAACTGGAGTTTAGACTAAATTAGTATTTTTATATCTTTAATTTAGATCCCCGACTTCTTTAAGGAGTTGGGGATTTGATTTTCATCGTTCAAGAATTTATTAAAGGACATGATTTAACGAAAGAATTACCACCTACATCTATTTCCAGCTATGATTTGTTCGGCAATTGATTTTTGTGTCCCCATTGCATCAATAGTGATAATGCAGCCAGACAAGTCCAGAGTCTCTAATAGTGATGGAATTGCGGTGATTTCATTTGATTTACAACTGACTTTTTTTTGTCCTAGAATCAACCTATTTTCACTCTTCCCATGCGCTCACTGTATGTAAAGCTTTTAGTTTGGATTCTCGATCATATGACCCTCGATGAGTTTTCCCATCTATAGCAACTACTTCTACGCCCAATTTCTCCACTAATGATTGCACCCAATTCCGAAAACATTGCTCAAATTCTTTGGGGTTTATTCTCTCAAATACTCTTCTAAATGTATCCGGACTGGGTATTCCTTCTGGTAATTCTAAAAATGTCTCTAACCACTGTTTTTTACTTAGTCCATATTCCTCAATATCTTCCCACCCTTCTGCGCCCGCTATGACTGCCAACAAGGAAATAGTGATAATATCGGTGAGTAAATGCCATCGAGTCCTTTTCACTCTAGGATCTTTTATTCCCGTAAAGTGTTGCAGAAAGTTGCTGGTAATCTCTTTACTGTCTACACTGGGTGTAACAGATTTTCTGGTTTTACACTTCTTCTTAAATCCTGTTGACATTACTTAGATACAGCGGCTAGATGGGTTATATATTAACTTACCTTGAGTTGTGTCACTTGAACATCCTCCCACATATCAAATAAATCCCCTTGTCAATAGGGTTTGAGATGCGCTAACCCTGCTTGTCATCATTGAGATATTCTGCTTTTACTCCTACACCAATTAAATGTTCACAAGCAATTAATTCAAAGAATTTTGGAAACATATATAACGGCTGTGACATCATACTTAAGCCGTTCAAAATCATCGCTTTTACCACCTGACCTGTACTGACTTTTTCTCCTGGCTCTGAACCTACTAAATTATTAATTATTTCTACAATCCCTATTGAATCTACTATTCCTGCTACTATCCCTAAATGGTCTATCTTCTTCAATTCCAGGTCTTTTGTACTAAACATGGTAACAGA
>NZ_JAQMTJ010000305.1:0-19706 GCF_028330815.1 Dolichospermum lemmermannii CS-548 | reverse complement strand
CGCTCAGACTACAGCGTAAGCGAGACGCTCAGAATACAGCGTAAGCGAGACGCTCAGAATACAGCGTAAGCGAGACGCTCAGAATACAGCGTAAGCGAGACGCTCAGAATACAGCGTAAGCGAGACGCTCACACTACAGTAAGCGAGACGCTCACACTACAGCGTAAGCGAGACGCTTACACTACAGTGAGCGAGACGCTCACACTACAGTCCATCATTTTTATCTTGACAAACTACTAGTTTACAGGGAATGATGGCAAGTTTGAAAGCCCTCCAGTTGTCGGCATAAAATCTAATCCTGACTAAGCATGATTTAAAATTAGATAATTTATTTAAGCTCTTATAATCATATATCCATTTATGTAAATGCCCATGAGGCGAATTTTCAGTCTCATAACCCAAAGTTTGTGAAAACGAAACAAAATAGTTGTTCTGTTTGTTATTGCTGGATGAGAATAATGAATAGAAGATAGCAGAAATTTTCTATTTGGTGACAGTAATTTAGCCGATTTGGCGTGTATTTTTCGGCAATATTTAGTTCTAAATCTGGTAATTAAGTTTGCAGAAACTGACAATGAATTAACTAATCACTCCTCGATATTCTATTAACAAGCGAGGGAGAAAACGGCAACCGAGCAGTAAACAACCCCAAGCGTCATAAAAATCAAGGAGAATTCAGTCATGTCTAATTTATTTACCACAGTATCTGTTGAACAACAAGAAATCGTAGCTGGTGGTGGTAGTGGTTTACTTAATGAGACTTTCTTGAGTGCTTTAAGAAATGTGCAAGTGGGTTTTAGTCGTTCAACCGTGAATGGTAGCGAAACTGGAAGTCAACAAGATGTTCAGAAAATCAATACTGCTGGTCGTCAAATTGGACTAGCTGATTTTGCAACAGTGACCTTACCAGCAACACAAACATTCTTCAGTGTGATTTAAGTAAGTTAACAAAACAAATTGAGCAGGTAGTGAGAAATATACTTGAGTTTTATTTTTTCTACCTGTTTAAAATCAGTGGTAAATAGGATCATCTGATACTGTTTAATGATCCTCAGAGTTTTATAAATACCACTTCTCGTAACAAATTGGAAAAAGATTTATGTATCACAAAAAATGATACATAAATCTTATTTTTTAGAAGCAGGAGGTTTTACCATCTTGGATCATATAAAAATTAACAACTCCAACCTATTTATAGGTATATCAGAAAAGCAACAGGAGTCTGTATCTGGGGGAATGTTTTATATGTTCTACCAAAATACGAATATATCCACCAGCGCAAGAAGTATCATGAATATTGGTGAAGGCAATTCGAGCAGCTCTTGGATAAATGAATCTGACTATCAATTGTCCCAAACAACATTAGTTATAGCTTCATCATTTGGTGGTGGTGCTGGTGGTGGTGTCCGTCGCAATAACCGCAGGCGACGTGGTAGCTTATTCGCAAAACTATTTAGTTTTTTTTAGCAGAGAAACAAAATCACAATCACTTCATTTTATATTCCACTATTTAGATCATACAGCACTCGTTCATACCCATATTCCCGACTTCTGACATAAATTTATAATTTATGGACACAATAAATAAAAGAAGTCGGGGATCTTATCGTCTCACCTGAATTCTTACCTTAATTGTTCAATTTGCCTCCTTAAATATTGTACATAATTCTTAGGCAAAGTGCTGTATTCGCCAAGATTTTACACCAATTAAATAAATATAAAAAATCAATTTAATAACAAATAAATTGGCTTATTTTTCCAACTTTATATGGTTAATTGCTAATGAAATACCAATTTGTTAAACAGCATAGTGAAGAAGACTGTGGTGCAGCTTGTTTAGCGGCAATTGCCAAATATTACGGTCAAACATTTACCATTAGTCATATTCGGGAAGCCGTCGGAACTGGGCAATTTGGAACTACCTTATTAGGATTAAAAAGAGGAGCAGAAATTCTGGGTTTTAACGCCAATCCAGTGAAAACTTCTCCAGAAATATTAGATAAAATTAATGAAGCCCCTTTACCCGCGATTATTCATTGGCAAGGCAATCATTGGGTGATTTTATATGGTAAAAAAGGTAAAAAATTTCTGATTGCAGACCCCGCAGTGGGAATGCGTTATCTTTCTAAAGAAGATATCAAAGCAGCTTGGACAGATTGGTTATTATTATTAGTAGAACCAGACCCCCTTCGATTTTTTGCTCAAAAGCAAGATAAAGAAGGTGGTTTTTGGCGTTTCTTCCGACGAGTTTGGATTTATCGTGGTATTTTATTCCAAGCTTTACCTCTCAATTTAGTCTTGGGTTTACTGTCTTTAACTTCTCCTTTTCTGCTGCAAATTCTCACCGATGATGTATTAGTTAGAGGTGACATAAAATTATTAACTACAGTAGTCATTGCTGTAGTAGTTATGAATATTATTTCTACTAGCCTTTCATTTGTCCAGTCTAACTTAATTGCTCATTTTGCTCAACGAATGCAATTAGGTCTAGTTTTGGAATTTGGGCGGCAAATTCTGCGTTTACCATTAACTTATTATGAAACTCGTCGCAGTGGTGAAGTTGTGAGTCGGCTGCGAGACATTGACCAAATTAATCAATTAATTGCTCAAGTTGTTATTGGTTTACCCAGTCAATTTTTTATTGCCATAATTTCCTTGGGTTTCATGTTTTTCTATAGCTGGAAACTTACCTTGGTAGCTTTAGTAATTTCTGTGATCATGACCACATCTACCTTTATTTTCCAGCCCACATTACAACAAAAAACTAATGAACTCTTAATTACAGAAGCGGAAACCCAAGGGGTTTTAGTGGAAACCTTTAAAGGTGCATTAACTCTCAAAACAACCGCATCAAGAAGACAATTTTGGGATGAATTACAAAATCGTTTTAATCGTCTAGCTAGGCTAACATTTCAGACGATGCAAATTGGGATTATTAATAATACCTTTTCAAGTTTTATTTCTGGTATTGGTGGCGTAGTTTTACTCTGGTTTGGCGGCTATTTGGTAATTAACCCGGCTGAAAATATCAGTGTTGGGCAATTACTAGCATTTAATTCAATGAATGGTAATTTTATATCTTTAATTAGTACAGTTATTAATTTTGTTGATGAATTTACCCGGGCTAAAACCGCTACTCGAAGGCTGACAGAAGTTATTGATGCCACTCCAGAAGAAGAAGATAATAGTAAAAAGCCATTTATAGAAATCTCTAGTAATGCTGATATTATTTGTACAAATTTAACTTTTCATTATCCTGGTCGAATTGATTTATTAGAAGATTTTTCTTTAACGATTCCTGGAGGTAAGAATATTGCTCTAATTGGTAAATCTGGCTGTGGTAAAAGCACCTTAGCCAAATTAATTTCTAGTTTATATCAATTGCAATCTGGTAATATCCAGATTGGGATTTATAATCTCCAAGACCTTTCTCTAGAATGTCTCCGTCAACAAATAGTTCTTGTTCCTCAAGATGCTCATTTTTGGAATCGTTCTATTGTTGATAATTTCCGATTAGGAGCGCCTTATGTTAGTTTTGAGCAGATTGTTCAAGCTTGTAAAATTTCTGGTGCTGATGAATTTATAAGTAAGTTACCTGAGACATATCAAACTATTTTAGGTGAATTTGGTGCTAATATTTCTGGTGGACAAAGACAAAGATTAGCCATAGCTAGAGCCATTATTACAGATCCAGCAATTCTCATTTTAGATGAATCTACTGGTGGACTAGATCCAGTGAGTGAAGCCCAAGTTTTAGACCAACTCTTTCAACATCGTCAAGGGAAAACAACGATTTTAATTACTCATAGACCCAAGGTAATTAATCGGGCTGATTGGATTGTTTTAATAGATCAAGGTAGGTTGAAATTAGTAGGTTCTTTGGAAGATTTACGTAGCAAAACAGGAGACCATTTAGATTTTGTAATTCCTTAGTTATTATTATTTATTGCTTTTGATAATTATGCTTTACACTCATAATCAAGAATTCGATTCTCTCAGTGACAATGATAATTCACTTCCACCTATAAATCGGTGGACATCCTTAGCAGGTGTATTTCTGATTGGGACTGTTATTGCTAGTATTACTTTATCCTCATGGGTAAAATATAATGTAACAATCAAAGCTGCTGCTATTGTTCGTCCCATAGGTGAAACTCGTGTAGTCCAACCCAAGATAGAAGGGACTATTAAAAGTATTTTAGTCAAAGAAAATCAAATTGTTAAGCAAGGGGAAATAATTGCTATCTTAGATACTGATCAATTGCTAATTAAGAAAAGCCAATTAGAAGAAGGTATCAAACAAAGTAAATTACAAATAATGCAAATTTATGCTCAAAATGGGATTTTAAATAATCAAATAATTGCTGAGAAAAGAGTCGTAGAAAGAATTATCGCTGCTGCTAGAGAGGATTTGTTAAGAAATCAAAGAGAATATCAAGAACGAAGAATTAATACTGAAAATGAATTAATGACAGCGGAGGTAAATATTGAAAAAGAATTAGTAGATTTAGAAAAGGCTGAAGTTGATTTAGAGTTTGCCAAAGTAGATCGGGATCGTTATGAGAAATTATCAAAAATTGGTGCAATTGGCAACCGAGAATTTGAGCAAAAACAGCTAGTTGTCAAACAAATAAGTTTAACATTAGAAGCGGCAAAAAAAGCTGTTGATATCGCTCAAATAAAAATTAAATCTAATAAAGCTGCCATTAATCCCACTACAGCCATGGTGAAAATGGCAGAACAACGTATTGCTCAAGAAATTGCCAAAGGTGAAGCCAATATAGCAGTTTTAAATAAAGAAAGAGAAATCTTAATTCAGCGATTATTAGAAATACAAACTCAAATTAAACAATCACAAAAAGAACTTCAACAACTCGAAAATCAACGCAAAAACAGTATTATTCTTTCCACAAGTAATGGAATTATATTTAAACTAAATTTACGCAACTCTGGTCAATTTGTGCGAGCTGGTGAATCTATTGCTGAAGTTGTCCCTAATAATGCTCCTTTAGTAATTAAAGCCATGATTCCCACAGCAGAAATTAACAAAATTGCGATTAATCAAAAAGTTCAACTTCGTGTTGATGCTTGTCCCTATCCTGATTATGGAACTGCGAAAGGGATTGTTAAAAACATCGCTCCAGATGCAATTACACCTCAAAGCAAAGATTCAAATACTACAAATTCTTCTGGTATTAGCTATTTTGAAGCCGCAATTCAACCCGAAAGCTACTCATTTGGAAATAATGGTCGTCAGTGTCTACTGCAATCAGGAATGAACGCTACAGCCGAAATTATTTCTAAGGAAGAAACAGCATTACAATTTATGTTGAGAAAAGCTAGATTAATTACTGATTTATGAGTAGAAATTAAGTGTAGCAATCCTATTTAAGTTGTGATAGCGTGCAGATCCCCAACTTCTTAGAGAAGTCGGGGATCTGGTTGTTCGTATTTTTTATTCCCATTTACCAGAATTAGAACATCTTTACAATAGCTTTAAGTTTTTAATGCCATGTAAATGCTCATCCTTTCACAAAAACCTTATGTCAATCTGGCACTTTTATTGGCAAGTATTTTCTATTACTTAATATCTCCTATAGTACCAGGCAATATATCTGTCACGACTCTTATTAAACCTAAATTATTGTTAAATAAACATATTTATTATGATTATATATCAACTTCATAATCTCAGTATTTTCTAATAAATTTCATGGAATTAGCGTGACACCCCCCATAGACAATAAGTTATAACTAAGAGAATCTAGGAAAAATTCAGAGGCAACAGAGACCTGGCAACTTTCTAACAGGAAAAACTCATGTTTAGAAACATGAGATTGAAATAATGACACTGTTTTTTTGGTGCTTACACATCTTTTAAAAACATCTTTTTTTTTGACAGAAGCTCTAAACTGGTGCAAATGAGTGTTTCTTATCTGTTCCCTTTGTTTGTAATTAATGGTATGAGATAGGAATCAAGACTTATCAGGAGTATAGCTATTGGGACAATTATTAGATATGCAACAAGTTTCATCGGAAAAAACAATTTTAAAATTCATCGTTATTGATGATCACGAATCAGTTTTAAATGGAACAGTGGAAATATTAAGGAAAAACTATCCTAGTGCTGAATTTAATTCGGCTACAAATGCTAGTTATGCTTTTGAGCAAGTTATTAGTTACCAACCTGACTTAGTAGTTATGGATCTTTCCATACCAGAAAAACCGGAAATGATAGCGAGGGTTGATACAGGTATTCAACTTTTGAAGGTTTTAATGGAAAATTATCCTCATTTAAATTTTGTTATTCAAAGCGCCCATGTGAGAACATTAGTCCGCATTCGTCCTTATCTTGATAATCATCAAGGAGGCTTGACTATTGCTGATAAAAGTCTTTCTACTCCAGAAATGTTAACTAGAGTTGATTGGGCATTACAGGGATTAACCCATACAAAAGACATCAAAGGAATTCACTCAGGTTTAGAGGTGAAACCAGAATGGTTGAAAGTCCTGAACTTAGCCTTTGAAGCAGGATTACAAGATAAAGCAATTGCTGAAAAGATGTGCATTTCTGAACGCATGGTACGTCATTATTGGAATAAATTACAGGACGCTTTAAATATTTATCCAGAAGCAGGCAAAAACATTCGCATTCAAACAGAAATTAAAGCTAGATATGAAGGATTAATTGATTAATCAACTAACAAACAAATAAATAAAGTTAGAGGTTGTTTGAAAACTTTTTCGTGTGGGATCTGACACCCGCAGATCCCCCTAAATCCCCGTTAAAAAGGGGGACTTTGAGGAATTTAGCCCTCCTTTGTAAGGGGGTTGGGGGGATCTCGATTAATTCTGATACTTTTCAAACATCCTCTTAGTAAAATCAATAATTTGTTTTCCATAATTAAGGTTTTGAGAGTGAGATAAAAGCTTATGCAAACTCAAATTTGGAAAAAACTACAACCAGAAAATTATTTTGGTTATGGAGAAAAGTTATCAGAAAATATCATGACTATTTTGAGTCTAGTCTTGATTAGTCATTTTTTGTTAACTAGGAATTCTGCAGTTGCCTTAATACCAGCAATTTTTTTGATGGTTATTAATTGCATCAGTATCATAGCTTTATATCAATATCACCAAACAATTAAAGCTGGGATTAAATCTCGCCAAAACATGATTGAAACTAAATTTGAAACAATTCATAATGGACCATTACAAAGTCTGGCTAGAGTTTTAAAGCTAGTTAAAGGGCAAGAATTACCAATTAATAACTTGCTACCTTTAATAGAAAAAGAACTTGAAGAACTAAATCAAGAATTACGAGGAATATCTAATTTTTGGCAACAAGAAACTCTTAATCAAGATACTAGCCTTTATCTAGGAAATAGTCTAGTCATAGATTTGCAAAACCCTTTACCTGAAATCCTTTATCAAGTTTATAGCCACACCTTAGAACGAGATTTTCCTGGCTTTAAAACCCTGAAACTAAAAATTCACAATTTTGAAACTATTAATGAAAGCAATTTGAGTATTGAAAATAAGCGCAGACTTTGCAGATTCTTAGAAGAAGCCTTATGTAATGTTGGTAAACACGCTACAGGAATCACATATTTGAAAGTTACTTATTCTGCTTCTAAAGAATATGCTACTCTGAGCATTATGGATAATGGTTTAGGAATTAACTCATCAAAAGAAGGTTGGGGGACAAAACAATTTAAAAATTTAGCCCAACAAATTAAAGGTAAATTTAGGCGAGTTTCCCTTTATCCTCAAGGTACTCTTTGTGAATTATCTTGGCCTTTAGCAAATTCTTTTTGGTGGCAATAAAAACTAGGAAAATTAGAAAATCTTGATATTTTACTTTTTCTCAAATAGCTGACTGTGCCAATACTGTGCCAAGATAGAGAATCAACAACTATATTGAGCAAAAGGACAGCTAAAAAACGCCGTGCAGATTACATTTTTAGGGACTAGTTCCGGTGTACCTACGAGATCACGCAACGTTTCCAGCGTGGCACTGAGGTTACCACAACGAGCAGAATTGTGGTTATTTGACTGTGGGGAAGGAACTCAGCATCAAATTTTGCGGAGTGATTTAAAAGTTAGCCAACTATCCCGAATTTTTGTCACCCATATGCACGGTGATCATATTTTTGGCTTAATGGGATTGCTTGCCAGTTGCGGTTTAGCAGGTAATGTAGACAAAATTGATATTTATGGTCCATCGGGATTAAACGAATACCTACAAGCCGCTTCCCGTTACTCTCATACCCATTTTTCTTACCCCATTAAAGTGCATACTGTGCAGTCGGGGGTAGTTTATGAAGATGATGAATTTACAGTTAGCTGTAGTCTTTTACATCACCGCATTCCTGCTTTTGGCTACCGAGTAGCAGAAAAAGATAGAACCGGACGCTTTGATATAGACAAAGCCAAAGCCTTAGAAATTCCTTCAGGTCCAATTTATGGACAACTCAAGCGCGGTGAAACAGTCACCCTGGCAGACGGAAGAGTAATTAATGGCAGTGAATTATGTGGTTCCACGGAAATTGGTCGGAAAATTGCCTATTGTACAGATACAGTTTATTGTGATGGTGCAGTACAATTAGCACAGGATGCAGATGTGTTAATTCATGAAGCAACGTTTGCTCATCAAGATTCAGAAATGGCTTTCCAGCGGTTACATTCTACAACCACAATGGCCGCGCAAACAGCATACATTGCCGGAGTTCGCAAACTGATTATGACACATTTTAGCCCCCGCTATGCTCCAGGTAATACCATTGAATTAAAAGACTTACTTAAAGAAGCAAAAGCAATTTTTCCGAAAACAATTATGGCTCATGATTTTATGGTTTATGATGTTCCTCGCAGACGAGAAATTGAATCCAGTGTGAGTGCCTAATTTCACTATAATTTTCATCTATTCCCAATTTATCACCCTCTAATATATGAGCAATATTCCCCAAATTGGCCAACCTGCACCAGATTTTTCGACCCCAGACCAAAACAATAATTTAGTTAATATTGCCGATCTAAATCAGTGGCTAGTTCTCTATTTTTACCCTAAAGATAATACACCTGGCTGCACCACAGAAGCTCAAGACTTTACAGAATTATTCTCAGAATTTACCACAGTAGGGGCGAAAATTATCGGCGTTAGTCCCGACTCTGCCACATCTCATTGTAAATTTATTGACAAACATAATTTATCAATTACCCTATTAACTGATCCTGAACATCAATTAATAGAAGCTTATGGTGCATGGCGTTTAAAGAAGTTTATGGGTAAAGAATATATGGGGGTTGCTCGTTCAACCTTCCTGATTTCACCTAATAAAAGCATCGCCTACGCTTGGCCGAATGTCAAAACAAAAGGTCATGCTGAAGCTGTACTTAAAAAAATCAAGGAATTAGCAGCTATTTAAACTTTTATAGTCCGATTCTTCGGACTTTGCTAATATAGCTTTGATATTTAATTTTCCAAATGTTAATTAATTTAAACTTTACTTTACTGAATCACATTCATAAAATAACATAACAATTCTGACCTGATACAATAGAAATATCAATTCTATTATTTGTATTATGGTTCAGTTCATCCAAGCACAAAATATAGGCATTGCCTATTTAGAAGAAAGATTTAGTTTAGAACAAACCGACAGTGAAGCGTTCTTTCCTGAATGGTGGGAACATTTGCCAGAAATTTCTGATTTAGAAAAGCAATATCTAGACAGAGTAAAATTTCATTTTCTCCGATTGGTTAAACATCCTCCTTTATCAGAAGAAACCGTAAAGTTAGTTGTTTTATCTCCCTTACTCAGTTTAGCCGGATTTTATGATGAACCTTTCTTTATTAGAAGTGAATCATCAATAGAAATTGCCGTCGAAGATGCAGAAGAACTTATCAGAGACAGAATTGATGTTTTAATTATCCAGCAACAATTATGGTTATTGGTAATTGAATCTAAAAAAACTGCTTTTTCCCTTGCACAAGCCATACCTCAAGCACTTACTTATATGCTGGCTAATCCTCATCCTGATTATCCTGTATATTCATTAGTCATTAATGGAGAAGATTTTCAATTTATCAAACTGCTGCAAAAAGATCAACCTAGATATGCTTTGTCAGACAGATTTACTTTGTATCGTCGAGAAAACGAACTTTATCAAGTTTTCCGAATCTTAAAAAAACTAAGTCAAATTTTGAATTAACTCTGAATTAATTATGTCCAGTCGTCCTATCTATCTCGATTGTCATGCTACTACCCCCGTTGATGAAAGGGTAATGGCTGCTATGATTCCCTATTTTACCGAAAAGTTTGGTAATGCGGCGAGTATTAGCCATATTTACGGTTGGGAATCGGAAGCTGCTGTTAGACAAACACGGGAAATTTTAGCAAAAGCAATTAACGCTACCCCCGAAGAAATTGTTTTTACCAGTGGTGCAACGGAAGCAAATAATTTAGCTATTAAAGGTATTGCTGAAGCTTATTTCCAAAAAGGTCAGCATATTGTGACTATTGCCACGGAACATAAAGCAGTTTTAGATCCTTGCGAATATTTAAAAAGTCTTGGTTTTGATATTACAATTTTGCCAGTACAAAAAGATGGACTAATTGATTTAAATCAGTTAGCAAAAGCTTTGCGTCATGATACAATTTTAGTATCTGTAATGGCTGCAAATAATGAAATTGGGGTTTTACAACCAATAGCCGAAATTGGAGAAATGTGCCGGCAAAGGCAAATTATTTTGCACACAGACGCAGCCCAAGCTATTGGTAAAATCCCTTTAGATGTAGAAGAGATGAATATTGATTTAATGTCTCTCACAGCCCATAAAGTCTATGGACCAAAGGGAATTGGGGCTTTATATGTCCGCAGACGTAACCCTAGAGTTAAACTTGCTTCCCAACAACATGGGGGAGGACATGAAAGAGGAATGCGTTCTGGGACTTTATACACACCGCAAATTGTCGGTTTTGGTAAAGCTGTAGAAATTGCTGATTCAGAACAAGAAACCGAAAATCAACGATTAACAGCATTAAGAGCAAGATTGTGGCAACAGTTATCTACTGTCGGGGGAATTCATGTAAACGGACATCCTCAAAACCGATTAGCAGGAAACTTAAATATTAGTGTGGAAGGTGTAGATGGTGCAGCACTTTCTTTAGGGTTACAATCAACAGTAGCTGTATCTTCGGGTTCTGCTTGTTCTTCTAATAATGTTGCCCCTTCCTATGTGTTGAAAGCATTGGGACATTCGGATAAATTAGCTTATGCTTCCATGCGATTTGGGATGGGGAGATTTAATACAGTTGAGGAAATTGATCAAGTTGCCAAACAAGTAATTTCTACCATTCAAGGTTTAAGAAGTGCTTCAGTAGTTAGTTGTCAGTAGCAATTATTAGACAACTTAACAGTTAATTTGTCAAAAATCTGCCAGAATTATTATATTCTGTAAACTTGGGTTTGAGTTTACTTTCAGACAAGTATCAATTAACATATTTACTAAGTGGACTTTTTATGTCCTTTTACCCACAGGTTAAAGAATTTTTTCTCGGTAAATCCTTACCAACCAGCGCCCATAGCGAAGAACGATTGACTAACGCAGCAGCTTTGGCGGTACTTTCTTCCGATGCTCTTTCCTCTGTGGCTTATGCGACAGAAGAGATCTTGCTGGTTTTAGTAGCCGCAGGCAGTGGCGCTCTTGGCTTGTCTTTGCCTATTGCTATCGCCATTATTGCCCTCCTGGGCATAGTAGTCCTTTCCTATCGGCAAACCATTCGTGCTTATCCTCAAGGTGGTGGTTCTTACATTGTCGCTAGAGAAAATCTGGGTCTTTATCCTGGACTCGTGGCTGGTGGTTCGCTGATGATTGACTATATTTTAACAGTAACTGTCAGTATATCTGCGGGTACAGCCGCTTTAACATCAGCAATTCCCGCACTGCAATCTCACACAGTCCTTCTGTGTTTGATTTTCATTTTCTTGATCATGCTGGCAAATCTTAGGGGTGTCAAGGAATCAGGACAGATATTCATGGTTCCTACCTATGCCTTTATTGTGAGTATTTTTCTGTTAATTGGCATTGGTTTGTTTAAATATAGCACTGGGCAAGTTGCAGTTGAATATCCTTCTCTTCCTGTTACCGAAGGCATAAGTGTATTCTTCATCTTACGGGCTTTTTCCGCTGGATGTACGGCACTGACAGGAGTAGAAGCAATATCTGATGGGGTGTTAGCTTTTAAACCTCCAGAATCGAAAAATGCTCGGCTGACTTTGTTGTATTTAGGAGTAATTTTGGGATTCATGTTTGTGGGTATCACTTACCTGGCAAACATTTATCATATTGTTCCCGGAGAAGGACAAACAGTAGTTTCTCTTTTGGGGAGAGCAATTTTGGGAACAGGGCCTGTTTACTATTTCCTGCAAGTTGTTACCCTGTTGGTTTTGATGTTAGCTGCTAATACCAGTTATGCAGATTTTCCCAGACTGTGTTATTTTTTAGCCAGAGATGGATTTTTACCCCGCCAATTGTCTCTATTAGGCGATCGCTTGGTCTACTCTAACGGGATTATTCTCCTTAGTACCTGTGCAGGAATTTTAGCCATTATCTTCAAAGGTCAAGTTAACGCCATTATCCCTCTCTACGCAGTTGGTGTATTCACTTCCTTTACCCTTTCCCAAGCTGGTATGGTTCGTCACTGGTTTCAAGGACAAACCAGAAATTGGCGTGCCAGTGCAATTATGAATGCTTTAGGAGCATTTGCTACCTTAATAGTATTATTAGTCATAATTTCTACTAAGTTCCTCTTAGGTGCTTGGTTAGTAGTGGTAGCAATTCCCTTACTAGTGACTTTATTTGCAGTTATTCATCAACATTATCAATATGTAGCTCAACGTCTTAGTATTCAGGAGTTAGCACCCCGGAGTTATATCTCCGTTCCCAAGCCAGAAATTATCACCCACCCTGCGGTAGTTGTCGTCGGACAGCTAAACCGAGGAACAGTAGAAGCTTTAGACTATGCGCGGACAATTGCAGATGAAATTGTCGCTGTTCACGTAGATATTGGTTCCACAGATCGGCAAAAACTCCAAGAAAAATGGCAGAATCTAGAATCCGATATTCCTTTGCAAATTATTGATTCTCCTTATCGTTCAGTAATTGAGCCAATTGTAGATTTTATTGGTCAGTTCCAGGAAAGTCGCCCAGGTGTTTTCACAACTATCATTATTCCCGTTTTTGTCCCTCGAAATTGGTGGGATAGTATTTTACATAACCAAACAACTTTGTTTTTGAAGACTGCTTTACGAGCAAAAAAGAGTCGTATTGTCACAACTGTTAGATATTACTTGTGATTATTGGTAATTATCAATGATCAATTTTTTAAAACCTCCGTTCAAACTCAATTACAGCCCGGGTATCATCAGTTAAATTAGTGGAAGAACGAAGACGAAATTGATTATTTATCCGGTAATTAATCCCCCATTGTAAAGGATCATTTGCTGTTAAGATCTTAATAGTAGAAAGGGAAAATTTCGGAGAAATATCAATTCCGGCTTCTAAAGCTAATTCTAAAGATGAGTTATTTTTTCCCGCTGCTGGTCTTTCCGAAACAATAGTCGGAAATATCCGCAATTCACTTAAACCAAAAGCATCACCAATTTCATTAAATGCACCTTGGAAATTACTGAAAACAGCCGAACTAGCAATATTAATTAAACCCAGATTACTGTCATTACGTCCTTGATTGTCAATAAGTCCACCTCCTAACAAAGTGACAATTTGTGTTTGTGAACGAGAAGGATTACTTTTTAGTTGTAAGTTATCATTAATTTGACTAGCTAAACCATTAATACTGGCTTCAACTCGGACTGTTTCCAACCCGGCTAAACCTGTAGAACCTTGTCTGCTAATATCACTATTTTGAGTTATATCTAGAATCTTCGCAAATAGCCGAATATCCAAATTAGGATCACGGGGTTGACGAGGGCTAAAAGTAGCGGTGTGTTCATGACCTTTTGCTAAATTTAATTGGGTAGTAAACAAATTTACTGCACCTTTATTTAACTTAATAGTTCCTTCTGGTATCGGTTCAACTAAAGAACCGTTAACAATTAGATCTCCAGAAGCTTGGAATTTAAAAACTGGTGATTTGACAATTTGGATATTTCTACCTAATTTTAATCCTAAATTATTTAACCTAGTAATTTTATTTTCTGGATCTGGTTTGTTTTGGTTGCCAATTTTATTAGCTGCTGAATTCTCATCTGGAGATTCTGTTAACAACACTTGACCATCAAATAATTCTATATTACCGCCAATTATTGGTTTCAGCACAGAACCAGTAATTTCTAAATTACCATTAGCACCTCCTTGATATAACCCCTTGAGATTTAAAACTAATTGTTTTAAGGTCACAATTAGCGGCACATCTATTTTGGTATCTCGACTATTAAAAATTGGCAATTCTCCAGCAGCTTGAATATTACCATCACTAAATTTACCTTCGAGACTTTTTATAAACACACGGGTTAAATCGAAAATTGCTTTACCATTCACATTGGTTAACTTTCCTGGTAAGGCTGAGGATCTAAAAGTAGCATTATCGAGAGAAGCAGTTCCTTTAACGAAAGGTTGTTGTTGAGTTCCCCGAACTTTTAAATCTAATTCCCCTTGTCCTTTTTCAAAAGATATCTCATTAGTAAACAGATTGAGAATTGTTAAACCTTCATTTTTGACATTGATATCTAAGGTAATTTGATTACTGTTTGATTTTTCAGAAGCAAAGGGCAAAGTATAGGGAATACTACCATTAATATTTGCAGGTTCAGTCCCTACTCCCACTCCCGTTACCTTACTACCAAAATTTAAACGTCCGTTAGCATAACTGAAACTAGTATTAGCTGATTCCACTGATTTCTGATCAATTGTTCCTTCTGTAATGCTTAATTCTCCTCTAGCTTGAGGATTGATAATACTCCCAGCTATTGCTGCGGTAATATTCAGCTTACCGCCAATTCCCAGTGGCAGTTTCACCAAATTATTTAGTCGCTGAATGGGAAAGTTTTCGATTTTTAATTGACCTGATTGCGCCTGACCACCAATGTTACCTGTAAAGGCAATTATTTTTTGCTGAGATTGAATTCGTAAAGGTCGGAAACGGAAAATTCCTTCTTCAAAACTACCTTTAGCTATGACTTGTTCCGCACGATAAAAGCGGCTTGGTTCTGTTGATTTACCCCAGGTGAAGTTTTCTCCTTGGAGGTTAAATTTTATCCTGGGTTCGTCCGTTGTGGCAGTATTAATAAAAATATTCCCATTCAAAATCCCCTTTAAGTCTCTTAAATCTGGGATAGGTTTAGCCGTAGACCGTTGTTGTTGTTGGGTAGTTAGTAGGGTATCAATTTCTGATAACCGTTGGATTTGGGTCAATAGAGACTCTAAAGGTAATCCTTGGGAGTTGGTGGTTAAGTCCGCAGACTTGCCGTAAGTCGGTGCTTTTAAACCACGTTGGAAGTCTTCCATGTCAAAGATTTGAGCCGCATTCAAAAAGTCTTGAATGTTGCCTTTTTCAATGTTGATTTTTGCTCGCAGTTGCGGTTTTTTTGCCCACGGTTTGATATTGGCATCAAAGCTATATCTGCTTTCACCTTTGCGAAGTTCGCTATCACTAAGGACGAATGTATTGTTATCATAGCGCAGTTGTGTCCTAAAGCGATCGCCTTTAATCCGTCCAAGTTCGGGTTTTTCAATGGCTATATTTCCTGCTGTGGCTAATGTCTGCGAATTAATTTGCAAATTTGCTGTTAATAATCCTCTCACTCCTCCCGGACTTAAAAGAGTATTCGCTGGTACAGGTATATTTAAAGCTTTCAATGGGAAATTAGCCACATTCACACCCCAGTCAGATCCCGTTGCTGCACCTGATAGCAATGCTTGTTGCCACTGAACTAAAAACGATTTGGGGCGATTGTTACCATCTAAATTAATTGCTATCCGTTCCTTTACACCTGCAACATCTAAACTTAACCCCTGTCCTGATCCAGAATTCACATTACCAGTCAATAATGGTTCAAAAGCAAATTCCTGAACTTTGAAATTCCGTAACCCCAACTTACCTATAATATTTGGTGCAGTGGGTTTTCCTGTCACTTGTCCGCTAAAATCTAAGTTGCCAGCAATATCCGCAGTATCAGGTAGTTGCACTGGCAACCGTTGCAGACTATAATTTTTTGCCTGAACATTAAAATTTAATTGCGTAATTTCTGGGATACCTGCTTTCTTAGCATTAGCTAATAAATAACCTTTCATAGTGAGCGAAGTCGAACTATTAGCTTGAAAGTTAGCATTATTGAAACTATCAACAGTTAGCTTTTCTCCATTCCACCCGATATCAGCTTGAATAGGTGAATCAAAACCTCGTAAACCTTGACTAAAGCGCACCTGACCAACAGCAGCCACATCTGCTAATTTAGAAGCAGTCACATTTCCCGATATTTGCAACTTTCCTCCCAACTGTCCTTTTAACTGCTGATTGAAAGGGTTTAATTGTAACCCTGAAGTAGCCAACAATGCTTGATAATTACCATTATTAAGTTGAATAGAAGAGGCTGTAACTGTACCACTGGGTAATTTCAAACTGCCTTTTCCCTCCCCTTGAATAGTTTCTGGTTGGAACGACTCGACAGAACCAGTTACTTGCAACTGACCGGCTATATTTCCTTGGAATTGTGGTGGTACAGATGCTAACTTTGTCAGGGGGACATTTTCCGCTTGAATTTTCGCCTGATAGCGACCTTCTGCAACTTGAATATTAGCAGCTTTAATTCTCCCTCCACCAACAGAGAGGAATCCTTCACCTGTTCCAGCAAAGGTTTTGAGGTTAAAATTTTCCCTGTTACCGACAATAGTGAAATTACCTGCGAGGAGATTATTTAAAATTGGGTTAGCCTGTTTTAAAATTGTTCCTAAACGTAAATCTTTCCCAACTAATAAAGTTGTAAAATTTTGGTCTTGTAACTTAATTTGCGAAATATTAACTGTGCCACCAGCAATGTTGATATTGGCATTTTTAGGAATAATCGTCTCTATTTGAAATGGTGAAGAATTTCCTGATAATTGCAAATTACCGTTAAATTCTACCCCAGCTAGAGAAATATTTTCCTGCTGTTTTTGGTCAACAAAAGATGTTAATTTAATCTTGCTAGATTGAGCCGAAGCTTGCCAACGCTTGCTATCATGACTATAAATACCACTACCATTCACTACACCTCTACCAACAGTTGCAACTACATCACGAAAAGAAACTGTGCGGTCAGGATTAATAATGCTTGTCCCCGTTGCTGGGTATTGGGCTTGAGGAGCTTGCCATTTAACCAAAGTGTGGGTATTATCAGCTACACCTTTTATTTCTGCGGTGGCTGTCATCATGCCAATGGGGAATCCTGTTTTGATATTATATACTTGAGCGATCGCATCCCCTGGAATATTGTCCGCTCGGAGTTGAAAATTCAGTGCAGATACTTTACCAAGTTTAATAATTCCCCCGCCTTTAACCTCACCCCCATAGGTAGTTTTGCCTTGAATATCCGTAATTCTCAGGAGAGATTTACTACTAATAAGCTCAAATTTACTACTAACTTTCCCAAAATCAACTTGATCAATTCGGGCAGTTTTCAACGTCCTCACATTACCAGATAGCGCTGGTTTAGTAGTTGCTCCCATTAGCTGCAAATCGGCTTGAGCTATACCACTCACAGGAAATGGTAACTTTACCTTTAAAGTTGCTTGAGCATTGGCCAAACTTACCGCATTCACACGTGCTTTTAAATTAAACCCTGCTTGTTGATCAATAGTCCCCGATGTTGTGAACGGGATTTGTCCGTAGTTTGTGACTATATGATCTAATTTAATTACCAGTCCATCAAAAATGAGATTTCCCTGACTATGATTGAATAATTCGGGGATTTTTGCGATTTGTAGTGTTACCCCTTCCATCATAGCATTGCCATAGAGTAAGGTTTTCTGCTTTGGTGTTATCTTAATTCGCAAATCACCATTTACTCTCCCACTTTGTAAAGTCAGTGGTAAAGTTACAAGCCGAGTAATATCTGCGGACAGGAGATTTTGCCCTCGCACTCGAAAATCCCCTGCTAAAACTTTCTGAGGAATTAAATCTCCGACAATGGAAATATCACCCCCACTTACTGCCTTAGCAGCCAAGTCTAATTTAATTAGTTTATTTTTATTTAAGAGTTGAGCAGTTCCATTAATCCCAGAAAATTTTACAGGAACTTGTAAAGAAAAATCTCCCCCCATTTTTCTCGGTACTAATACCAAATTTGCATCCCGAAACCGTAACTTATCCAAATCAGTTTTAATCAATCCCTTACCAGTAGCTGGGGTGATAGTAGTCGTTAACCAGCGGGCTTGGGGATCTTGTTGAACATAAACATCTGGATTAATTAAAGTTACATCTAATCGGAGATTGCGGTTAATAACTAACTTCCAAATATCAAAACCTACATCTACTGCTTTGATATTTGCCCTATCTGGATCTGTGGCTGTAGCGGGAATCTCAGAAGCGGCAAACTGAACGCCAGTCAGGGAAAAGGACTGAACTGCTCCCAGTTTTACCGGACGGTTGAGAGTAGTAGTCAGACTTTGGGTAGCTAATGGTACTAGTTCCTGGTAAATAAAATTCTGCAATCGCCAAATACTGAAAATAATTCCTATTAATAGCAAAGCACCTACACCTAAACAACTACGGTTCAATATCATTAACCATAGAAGCCTAGGCCCAGAATCAGCGGGGCGAGAATTTTGACTAGGAGAGTTAGACATAGGTTTTCACTCTTGGATTACCAGATATCTGGAAGAATACAAAATACTAATTTTGACATAATTTTACGTTTAACTACTAGTAGTTTGTTGTAGTGTGAGCGTCTCGCTCACGCGGGCAAGATGCCCACACTACTGTAGTGTCTTGCTGACCCGTATTTAATTTTCACCAGATGTCTATTAGAGTATAGCCGGATGATGGCAAAAATTACAGCTAGGTTTTTGGCAAAATTAGATAACTATATCTTTTGGTCTATGCCTGATTTCCCGCAATCACACAAAAATTATTAGAGATTTTCCCGAATGTACAACCTAGAACTTTAAGATAAATTAGAGAACTAATCAATCAAAGGATGGATAATGCGTGTTTTTGTACTGATTTTCAATGCTGGTACTGATAATGAAGGAATTCACAGCATTCGGATTAGCAATGCCCAAGGTTTAGAAGGTAATAAAATCCTCATGTTTGAATCAGAGGACGATGCCACCCGTTTTGCTTTAATGTTAGAAGCTCAAGACTTCGCTATCCCGACAGTGGAGATGATGAATGCTGATGATGTTCAGGAATTTTGCCAAAGCACTGGCTATACTTGGGAAATTGTGGCTGAAAACAGTGAATTAGTAATTCCACCCGAAACGAACGTGGAACAAACTGATTGGCAAGCCCAAGCACAAATAAAGGATGCTGATAAAAACTTCTTCCCTACCAGTCTATCTGCCCCAGAAAGTGTTAATTCTGATTTAGACAGTATTCGTCGTCAACTGGAAGGTTTATTGTAGTTTGTTATTAGTTATTGGTGATTGGTCATTGGTGACTGGTGATAGGTGATAGGTGATTGGTGATTGGTGATTGGTGATT